>JALWSU010000245.1 GCA_026993485.1 Thiotrichaceae bacterium
AACCATCTTCAAAAAAGCCACGAACATCACCTCGAAGCGATAGAGCGTTGGTAAAAGAATACTTAGCTCCGACACCTGCATCTACCATATTATGTTTATTGTTGGTAAAGTCAGGATTAAAATTCAAGCGAGTGTAACCCATCACAAAATATGGCGAGAAACTCTTAGATAAAGGCATACTGAACAAGCCATCTAAGCGGTACATATCAACATCTACATCAGAGCCTTTGAGTTGCATCTTGCCATCTGTATCCCTACCTTGCACTAAAGCTTCAGAAGGCATTCTAGAATAATTGAATTCCAGTGCAAAACTATCATTAAACTGATAACCAAGACTTAAACCATAAAAAACACCATCATCGGTATTATCGTCTTCGTTTGGCGTGGCGAACTGTCCATTATTCTTTTCAGTACCGTTATTTCTATCGTTGTCAAAGCCATAATAACCAACAGTTGGACCAATATAAGGCCCTTGGGCAGCAGGAACTGCCGCAGTTCCAGCTAGTAACATCACACCTAGTGTGATAGGAGTAAGTTTCAATTGTTTCATTAGTTTTTTATCCATGCGTAAAATTTTTCTAACAGTATAAAGTTTCCGAGAAAAAAAACAACCACTCTATGATTACTATAAAGCTTCGTTAATTCTACAAACTCGTTGTTTTTCTACCACGAAATAATACTTATTTTTCACATATTAGTAAAGTGGTAATTGTGACTTTAAAAATTAATCTCATTCCTCAAGTAGTCAATTTCCTATAAATATCAGAGACTTTCAAGGGTAACTTGCGTACTTCATCAATAACAATATAATTGACGGCACCATACATATGTGGTAAATAATCTTTAGCTTCAGTATCTAAAGTAATGCAAAATGGATGAATACCATCGCGCTTGGCTTCAATTAAAGCTTGTCGGGTATCTTCAATCCCATAAGTACCCCGATAATTATCCCCATAATCATCTGGCCTACCATCTGATAAAGTAATCAATAATTTGATACGACTATCAACATCATTCAATAACTTACTTAAATGACGAATCGCAACCCCCATGCGGGTATAATCTTGCGCGGTAATACCACTAATGCGTTGTTGTACGAACTGATTATAAGGCTCGTCAAAGGCTTTAACACGATAAATCTCACAGCGTTTGCGCGTCATCCCAGAAAATCCATAAATAGCATAACGATCTCCCAAAGTTTCCAATGCCTGACATAATAGCACTAAGGCTTCACGCTCAGCATCATTAATCCAACCTTGAGTAGAACCGCTCATATCTACCATAAACATAACAGCAATATTGCGTTCATCTTTGTGCTTTTTACTAAACAAACGATTTGTCATTTCAAAACCATGCTTAGCATCAGCATAAGCTTTAATTACTGCATCAAGATCAATATCTTCGCCATTAGGTTGAGCTTTCAATAACTTATCTTCACCGCGTAAGGCTTCAAAGGTACGGTGCAAATTTTTGATTAAGCCTTTATGACGCTGCAAGGTTTTTGTCACAAAATCGTCAGACTGTGGATGAACTAACATTTCTCGCAAAACACACCAATTTTTGCGATAATGCTTGCGTTCATAATCCCATTCATTATAAAGAAAGGCACCTTTTTCATGATAAACACCTTTCCAAACATTTTCGGAATCATATTCATCCTGCTTGTCATCTAAGATTTTATAACCACCATCTCCAGCCGCCATTAAATAATCTTCAGGAATCATACCAATATCTTGGATAATCGAATCCATTAAACTTTTGACATTATCAGGAGGTTTTATTGGTTGCCCATCTAAATTCAGTTCAAATTTTACCCCATTAGGTAAAGACTCATCAGGTATTTTTGTAATAGTGAAACCTGTAGCCAATTCAAGTTCGGGATTATCATTTTCAGGCAATTTGGGTTTAATTTCTTTAGCTAAATCAATTACTGCAAGACGAAACGCCTGTTTTTCCCGCGCGATTCGTAATGCCATGACTTCTTCAACAGTATCTGGCATTAATCTGCCTTGATAACTTAAAAAATAGGGTGAATGTGTGGAATAAATTTTCGGTAACAAATCATAACTATCTTGCACTGTTGCACTAGGATGCGCTAATTGTTTTGCAATCGACAACCATTCAGACGGAATAGCAGTTTCACCTAATTTTTTCAGCATTTGACGAATAGAGCGATGCAAACCAGGTAAATCTCTTTCTATACAAGCATCTAAACGCAAACATTCCAAAGAGTGAAATAATTGACAGGCTTTTTCAGGAATAGAAAAATTTTGAATAGCTTTACTTAAAGAAAAAGGCTGTTGCCAAGTACCAAAGCGTGTTTGCGCCCATAAATGCACCGCCATTGCCTTATACAAGAGAAAATTTTCTTCACGGCTTGTAAACCGATTTAAAAAAGCAGGTAAAAATAGCGTTTCTGTGTCGGTATAAATTTGTTCAGAACTTACCACGCTCAAACGTCGCCCACTCAAGCCAGCAATAAAAGTATCCAAAATCCGTTCAATTTCTTCTAAAGGCAAACCAGTAGTAGTTTTTTGAGCCTTTTTCAGCTCTCGTAACACACCAATAGCCGAATGTAAACCCTTTTTATCATAAACATCCATTGCCTGAATTATCCAAGCTTCAACCCCCTCATAATCCATAATATTTAAAGCTTGTATAACATTATTGGCAAATTGATAAGCCAGTTCAGCATTAGTATGAGCAATCACCTCCACCCAATGTAATACAAATGTCTGTTGCTGAGAATTACAAACAGCAAGCCTTTTTGCCACAGCAGCGGCAGTACGTCGAGAAGAGAGAATTGGATCTAGAAATTCATCCAAACGCTCCTCCATTTCTTCGGCATTTAGTTGTTTATGTATTGAAATCATAATATTAAACCTTGAAAATTGTCTGAACTGTGATTTCTGTGATTAAATGATTAACTTTGATAAAAAAAACAATCCAAAATCATGGCAATCACATAAATCACATAAATCACAGTTCAGACAATCTAACACCCCCCGCAAAAACAGTCCATTTAATTCTTTCTTTCAGTCGATGATCAAGTTTTTAATTCTTGACTTTTTTCAAAAATTATGAAAATCCATAAATACTATTGAGCTTAAAATTTTTAATTAAGCTTGGAGTCCAAAGCTAAAGCTTTGGATTCAAATTTTTGTTCCTATTGAAACTTTAAACAAGCCTAAGCTCACTAGGAATCCTTCTACCACGCAAAGTATCTGGAAACGAAGACAGTTCCGCAGGAATCACATCTTTCCCTTGTCGCCAATTTAACCATTGCTCATTTTCGCCCACAAAAATCACCAACTCGGCTCGTTCTAACTGATAAATCACAGTGCGTTGGCGCAATAATTCTCGTTCTTTCAACGATAAAGCAATTACCTTTTCTCCTGCTGGTACTAAATCTATTACCCATTCAGCTTTTTTACTCAGTTCTAGTTTTTGCTTAATAATTTCATCCTCAATTTCTTCATCTTTTTCTAAATCAAAAGGATATGCTCGAACTATAATTAAATTACCCTGCTTTAAGCCCAGTTCGGCAAACTCCAGTTCTTGCTGATTCCCTAATGAACTCATAAATGTTATATGGTAATCGGCATATTCTTTGACTAAGCGTTTTAATAAATCCTGTTTATCAAATTGCTGTTCTCCACTAACTAATAAAGCAATATTCACTGCCTTTCTAACTTTTGCACCAGTTTTCTTACCTAGCCATTTGTTACGCAATGTCGATAATGCAGAACTAACATTTTTCTGCAAATTTGAAGAAAAAAAGTCTTGTAAATCAGTTACATTAGTTCTATCTTTCTCTTGTTCACTCTCTGGTAGTTCCTCAAAAGGAACTAAACATGGATGGATTTTGCGGCGATCATCTCGTACTTTTCCATATTTCCAACCATTTAAAATACGTTCGGCATTCCAGCGTTTATGTTCTAATCTCGCCATTAACTCTTTAGCTTCTGAATCTACAGTTAAATCTACACTTCTACCCCAATTACTCGGATCATCCGCTACCCAATAACCAATACTAGCTAATTTTACTCCTAAATGATCCGCCGCTCCCCGATTCGCATCACGGTAAGTTTCAGATAAATCTGCCCATGTTGTAGTATTCCCATAACGGACACTATAGGCATTATGTAAAAATTTCGCCAATTCATCGCTACTACCTTCCACTATTTCTTGCCAAGTACAAATCTGTTCTACTTGTCCAAAATGCTGAACTACTTCATCAAAATACGGAGTTTGATTAACTTCTACTGATAGAGATTCTAAATTATGAGTCATTTCTACAAAAATTGGAGCTAGAGCAAAACGACTTTGTTGAGATTTAATTCGTAAACGCAAAGCAGCAGTGATATTTTTATAATCGCTTTCAAAGCAAAGCAACATTGCAGTTAAATTATGTCCAAAAGCACTATTATTTGCTTTACCTTCTAAAGCTTGTAAAAAACTCTGCGGTTCATTCAAATTAAATGCCGATGCAACTGCTTGATTTGCAACATCTAAAGCCTGATTATGAATATCAAAATCAACAAATTCAATCTTGCAAATTTGGGAATATCCAGAATATCGGCTTAAAAATTCTTGCCCTAGTTGACTCGCTTCAGGTGCAATTACAATAATTTCAGTAGCTTGAAAATCTTTATAATGAATATTTAAAGCTAATTGAAGAGCTAATTGTTGCCCCTTATGCCCAAATCCAAAAATCGCCACTCTAACCCTATCCTGCCCCCGCAAATCGGCATATTGATATAAAGGAAAAGACAATAATAACCGCCGAGCAGCGAGACGATACCGATTAAAACTAATCACTTTCAAAGCTTTATCTTCTTTAAGAAAATGCGGATATTCCTTCAAAGATTCGACAAAATCGGGATCATCAATTTGAATATGAGCGGTTTTTTGAGTAACGCTGGGATGTTCCAATAAAATTTGGTGCAATTTAGTAACAGCTTGAATATTAAGCATATTATCATTACTAGCCAAAATCACCCGCTCTGCTTTATGAACAGCGGCTTGAAACAAAGTAGCTTTATCACTAGGATTTCCAGATAACAAAGTTAAATTATTATTTTGTGAAACCAAAGCCTGTTGCTGCTCAGAAGGTTCTAATTCAATCGCAACGACTTCTTTTTTTTCAGCTAAAGCAGCCAAAGCGAATTGTTGTCCACAATATCCAAACCCAGTAATTACAATATGATTTTGTTTTTTTTGTAAACGCCAAACTTGATATTGATTAATAAAAAATTGAAAAATGACTTGAGCGATAATC
>JALWSU010000246.1 GCA_026993485.1 Thiotrichaceae bacterium
CTCTTATACACAAGGGCAACCACAAGGGATTGCCCTGTTCCAAACCTGCCAGGTTTTTAAAACCTGGCAGGTTTTCAACTAACGACCTCCGAGGTATGGTTTTCCTCAGAGGTCTGAAAAACTTTTAAGCAATATATATATTTACCTCATGACAAAAGCACAATTATATCAATACGCCCTCTTAATGCGCTTACACCGTCCAATTGGGATATTATTATTACTTTGGCCAACATTATGGGCATTATGGATTGCTGGTAATGGTTATCCCGATTTACTAGTCACCATAGTTTTTATTTTAGGTGTCATTTTAATGCGTTCAGCAGGTTGCGTAATAAATGACTATGCTGATCGACATATTGATCCCCATGTGCGTCGCACATCTGACCGCCCTCTTGCTGCTCGGCGAGTTACCGAACGCGAAGCTTTAATTTTATTTATAGTTTTATGTTTAATTGCTTTCGGACTGGTTTTATTAATGAACTGGCTAACAATTGCCCTATCCGTGATTGCCGCCATACTCGCAGCAACTTATCCCTTTATGAAACGCTACACTCATTGGCCACAAGTTTTTTTAGGTATAGCCTTTGGCTTTTCAATCCCAATGGCTTTTGCCGCACAAACAGGTACAGTACCCATATTAGCTTGGTGGCTATTCCTCATTAATGTCTTATGGACTGTCGCCTATGACACAATGTACGCCATGGCAGATCGTGAAGAAGATTTAATCATAGGAGTAAAATCCACAGCGATATTATTTGGCAAAGCGGACAAAGCTATAATTACCTTTCTCCAGATTGCAGTTCTAGTACTACTATTTTGGATCGGACAAAATAACAATTTTAACCAGTTCTATTTTATAGGATTACTGATTGCGGCAAGCCTAGTAATTTACCAACAATGGCTAATCAAAGACCGAGAGGCGGGACGCTGTTTTCAAGCGTTTTTGAATAACAATTGGTTCGGAGCAGCTATTTTTATGGGCATTGCTGCTCATTATTATTTCTAAATTTCTAAAAACTCAAAATCAACTTGATAGTCGATGATCAAGTTTTTAATTCTTGACTTTAAAAAAATTCTGAAAATCCATAAATACTATTGATATTAAAATATTTAATTAAGCTTGGAGTCCAAAGCTTTAGCTTTGGATTCCAATTATTATATAATCTTTAAATATCAATAGTATTAATTTAAATTCCGATTTTTTTCAATAAAGTCAATAAATAAAAACTTTATCATCGAGTACAAGGAGAAAATACATGCACTATAGACTAATTAACTATGTTTTATTGCTACTATTAACTGGATTAATGCTGAATTCTTCGGCTTATGCTAGTGATGCCAAAGTATTGATGTTAGTTGATACTTGTGTAGCTTGTCATGGTAGTAATGGCAATAGTGTCGGTCCAGCAACACCTAGTATAGCTGGAATGCGAAAAAACCTTTTTATTAAAGCCATGACAGATATGAAAAGCGGCAAGCGTCCTAGCACAGTGATGCATATAATAGCCAAAGGTTATACTGATGAAGAGATTGAACTCATGGCGGAATTTTTTAATAAACAAACTTTTGTCAACAAATTTGCGCCGCAGCCGCTTGTTGATAACGAGAAAGCTAGACAAGGAAAAATGCTTCATGAACAGCATTGTTCTGGCTGTCATAAAATTGGTGGACCCCGGAAACCGCTTGGTAATAAAATCGCTGGACAATGGGTGCCTTATTTGAGATATCGCATTTCAGAATTTCGCAGTGGTGCTGACACTACTTCTCCTATAATGGCCAGTGCATTGGAATATTTTTTTAAATTGCATCAGGATGACGGCATAGAGGATCTTCTTCACTATTATGGTAGTCTGAAATAAATCAAAATAATAAGGAAGCAACTAAATGCCAAAACTCTCCCGTAGACATTTTTTAGGGCTAGCAGCAGGCCTTGGCGCAGCTAGTTTAGCAGGTTATTACTTTTTAGCACTTGGTGCTAAGAAAAAAGTTGTGATTATTGGCGGCGGTTCTGGTGGTATCATTGCCGCTAAATATTTAAGAAAGGCGGATAGCACAATTGATGTTACAATCATTGAAGTGAACAAACTTTATCACACTTGTTATATGAGTAATGAAGTGTTGGGTGGTAAACGCACAATGGAAAGTATTACATTCAATTATGATAAAGTTAGCCAGCTATATGGAATCAATATGATCTATGATCAAGCAATTGGCATTGATTCTAAGGCAAAACAGGTGCGTTTGAAGGGTGGCGACACAATCAAATATGATCGTTTAGTTCTTTCACCTGGGATAGATTTTAACTGGGAAGCCATTAATGGCTATGATGCCAGCAAAATTGAACAGATTCCTCATGCTTGGAAAGCTGGTCCACAAACGGTGATTTTACGCAAACAATTGGAAGCCATGAAAGATGGGGGGACAGTAATTATTGCGGTGCCACCAAAACCATTTCGTTGCCCCCCTGGTCCTTATGAACGTGCCAGTCAGATTACTCAATATCTGAAATTCCATAAACCGAAATCTAAAGTATTGATTTTTGATAGTAATCAAAAGTTTTCTAAACAAGCTTTATTTACTGAAGGTTGGAAAAAACTCTATGGTTTTGGTACAGAAAATAGCATGATTGAGCGGATACCATATGATCATGGTGGCAACATAGTTGGAGTTGATGCTGATAAAAAAATGATTTATGCGGGTGAATTTGAGGATGAATATCATGGTGATGTTATTAATGTCATTCCACCTCAAAAGGCTGGTAAAATTGCGGTTGAAAGTGGCTTAGCAAATGAAAGCGGTTGGTGTCCAATCAACCAAAAAACATTTGAATCCAGCTTGCAAAAAGACATATACATTATTGGTGATTCTTGTATCGCTGGTAAAATGCCTAAATCTGGATTTGCGGCTAATTCTCAAGCTAAAGTTTGTGCCCAAGCCATCATTTCATCTTTTCAAAATGTAGCTACAATTGAACCCTCTTTCGTCAATACTTGCTATAGCATAGTCGGGGATGACTTTGGTATTTCTGTAGCGGCTATTTACCGTTACCAAGATGGTGAAATTAAAATCTCGCAGGATGCTATTGGTGTTTCTCCTTTAAATGCCTCGCCTGAATATCGAAAAAGTGAAGTCGTTTATGCCCATAGTTGGTATAAAAATCTGACGACTGAAATGTTTGATTAATCAATCGAAAATTTTGTTACCATTCTGTTTTAATCATAAAATTGTTGCAATTTTTGCAACAATTTTCTTAGTTAGATTTCCTACCCCTGATTTATTTCAAAAACCTTTTATTTTTTTTTTGCAAAAGTACAAAATTCTATACAAAAACTGTTACAAGTCTATTGTTTAGAGCCTGCTACTTATGATAGATTTTATATGTGATAATTTTCTCAGGTTTGAAAAACATGAACACACTCAAATTGCCTCTAAGAGCAGGCTTACTTTTATTCTTGATGCTGATCCTATTTTCTTGTACCTCACAAGAGGAACTCTTCAAAGAATATAAACAAGAAGCAATACAAAAAGCGTGGATACTTGAACAAAAATTGGTAGAATTAGGGCATAGTGGCACTCGTGATTGGACTGAAGCTGAAAAAAAGGAACTCATTAAAACTGGAAAAGTATCTGGTTATATTGGGGAATACATAAATAAAAATATTGATGATAATCAAAGGCTTGCTAGGGAATCCAATAATATTGTATTTAAAAAAGTAGGAGAGGAGAAAATACCAGAATATGCTTTAAAATTAGCACCTTTGCGTACCTATTTAGTAGAATATCAACAAAATAAGTTTTATTTTTGGAGCTCATTTTTCATTGTTATAGTAATACTTGTTATGTCTTTTAAGAATGGACAAGGAACGATTACATATCCTGCCACCGCAGGTGCGCTTTTGGGAGCAATCAAGGTTAGTTTAGTATCAGCATCAAGTCTCGGCATTATTGGGGGCTTTATCAGTGGACTTATGATTGGCACAGTAGTTGGTATATTTCTCTATTTAGTTGTACTATCTGCTGCTACTGGTTAATTTTTTTCAAAAATGGCAATAAAATAATGGAATCCATAGAAAAAATTCTCATTCAATCTCAAGAAGAGATTAAAAATACCCCTGATTTAAGCAGTCTGGATCAATTACGTATTCATTTTTTAGGCAAAAAAGGTCTCCTAACTACACAGCTAAAACAGCTGGGTCAATTACCCGCTGAGCAGCGTCCACAAGTTGGAAAAGCGATTAATGAGGCCAAGAAAATCGTGCAACAGGCGATTGAGCATCGTCGTGCCGAATTACAAGCAGCCAAGTTAGCAGCACAATTGGCAAATGAACGCATTGATGTAACTTTGCCCGGGCGTGGACAATTAAAAGGCGGCTTGCACCCAGTGACACAAACCTTGCAAAGAATTGAAAAATTGTTTGCACAAGTTGGGTTTCGTGTCGAAGAAGGCCCTGAAATTGAAGATGATTATTATAATTTTGAAGCCCTCAATATTCCCGCCCATCATCCAGCACGGGCAATGCACGATACTTTTTACTTTGACGCACATACCCTGTTACGCACTCATACTTCACCAGTGCAAATTCATGCCATGAAAGAACAACAGCCGCCATTGAAAATTATTGCCCCAGGGCGAGTGTATCGTTGCGATTCGGATTTAACGCATACACCAATGTTTCATCAAGTAGAAGGTTTGATGGTTGATACCAATGTCAGCTTTGCCGAACTCAAGGGGATTTTAGACGATTTTCTGAAACAATTTTTTGGGCGTGATTTACAAGTACGCTTTCGTCCATCCTATTTTCCTTTTACTGAGCCATCTGCTGAAGTTGATGTACAATGTGTCGCTTGTGGCGGAACTGGTTGTCGTGTTTGTAAACGAACTGGTTGGTTAGAAGTACTCGGTTGTGGTATGGTGCATCCCAATGTTTTTTCCTCAGTTGGAATTGACAATGAGGAATATACAGGCTTTGCATTTGGTATGGGTGTAGAGCGTTTAGCCATGTTATATTATGGTGTCAACGACTTACGCTTATTTTTTGAAAATGATTTACGATTTTTGCGTCAATTTAATTAAATAATTATCCACACTATTATGAATTATAAAAATTTCTGCATAATATTTTTTGCTATGATTTTCCTCACAGCATGTGAGTCCACACCAGAAAGAGTCTATAATGAATCTACAATTGTAGGCGTGGAAAACACACAAAAAAGGCTTAAAAATGACTCGCCTCAGAGAATAACGCAAATTATCAAACGCGCTAATTCTCAGTACAAGGC
>JALWSU010000247.1:0-1170 GCA_026993485.1 Thiotrichaceae bacterium
AAGTCCGTTATTTTGATCTTCCCTTCTAAGGTAGATAGTTCTCCGCTTCTAATTTTTTTTTGGATAGCACTGCGTGTGACACCTATTAGACGCACTGCTCTGGATAAGGTTAAAAGTTTAGGCATTTAATTTAGTTTTCTCTGTGTTGTTAGGTGAATTTAAAAGTTTTAATATACCACATATAGGCTAATCCATTCTGCTTGCCATTGATTTATAACATACTCATATTTTTACTTATTGCTAGATTTTTAGCAAAGTCATTCAAGTAAATTTTAACAAAATTAGCGTAACTACTTCAAACTAATACTCATAACTTTTTCCTATCATAAATCTCTCAAAAAGTAATTAGATTTTAAATCATAATAGTATTATCATTGTCACCTGTTTCTAATTATTAAAATTTTCGAGGAAAACAGTTTATGTCAAAAAGTTTAAAAGGTAGTCAAACGGAAAAAAATTTGCTCATTTCTTTTGCTGGCGAATCTCAAGCTCGCAATAGATACACTTTTTTTGCTGGAAAAGCTAGAAAGGAAGGTTTGATGCAAATTGCGGATATATTTGAAGAAACCGCAAATCAAGAAAAAGAACATGCTAAGAGGTTTTTTAAGTTTCTTGACGGTGGAGAACTTGAAATCACCGCTGCATTTCCTGCTGGTAGTATAGGTAGTACTTTGGAAAATCTTCGGGATGCTGCTGCTGGAGAAGAACATGAATGGACTGATATGTATCCCAGTTTTGCTAAGGTAGCCAGAGAAGAGGGCTTTGAAGAAGTTGCTAAGGCATTTGAGGCTATTTCGGTAGCCGAAAAACAGCATGGCAAACGCTATAAGGAACTAGCAGATAACCTCGAAGCTGGTAAAGTCTTTAAGAGAAATGGAACTGTAACATGGCGTTGCCGCAATTGTGGCTATTTACATGAAGCTGAAGAAGCCCCTAAAGTTTGTCCAGCTTGTTTACATCCGCAATCTTATTTTGAATTATTGGGGGAAAATTGGTAGAGTCTATTTTATAGACATGCTTATAAGCTTTAAAATCAGACCTCCGAGGTTTTAAAAACCTCGGAGGTCTTTGAAACTTCAACAGAAATTAAACCTGACAGGTTTTAAAAACCTGTCAGGTTTGTGGCAGTGAAGCTCCCGCTTGGAAACGAGTAAATCAACGAGTAAAATC
>JALWSU010000247.1:1180-5266 GCA_026993485.1 Thiotrichaceae bacterium
TTTATCACCAAATTTCAAACTCAAACCAAATACCCCGACAATTTCTCCACCAACCTGACATCTGGCAAATCCCAAAAAATTCCAGAATTACTCCCCACATTCATACCCCGCAAAAACAAATAAAACACTCCACCAAAATTCGACTCATAACTATAATTTGGTAAACGAACTGATAAATAGCGATGCAATGCTACTGTATAAATATAATACTGCAAGAAATAAGCTTCCCGTCTCATTACATCCTTTAAATTATTCGGAGCATAATCTTCAGCAGTTACACCCAACAAATTAGATTTATAATCAACCAAATAATACCTACCTTGCCACTCAAAAACCATATCAATATAACCCTTCATAAAACCCCTAACCGCAGAAAACTCTAAATTGTCAATGTTTATATCAAATTCCCGAAAAATCGACTCCAAACCTTGCGGCGTAATCCGAGATAAAGGATAATAAAACTCTAATTCATTTAAACGCTTATCACGGCTAATCTTTGCCAATTTCAATTCTGGAAATATTAATTCAGTATTAATCACATTTTCAACTAAATTCATTAAAACCTCAAGCCAGCGTTCGGCATCATAACCAAAATTTGTCAATTGTTGACGAATCAATTCGGAACTTGGATCGGAAAAATCCAGATTTTCAAATAAAGCGTGCATAAAATTACCCGCCCTAGCACCACGTGGAAAGCTGAAAATATGATTTTTATCTGACATATTTCGTCCGACATAAGGTTTAATAACCGTGATTTCATCATAATCAGGTTTATCTACCGCTTGCTTACCCCTAACTCTAAATCTCGATAAGGCACTAAAACTGGAAACTTTCCAAGCCTGATCAATTCTACCTGTAAATCTGCGAGCTTTGAGTTTTTCCATATTCTCAATTGGACGACGATAAGGCGTAATATCGGTTGGTAATTCTGAAATTTGTACCGATTCACTAAAATATTGTAAATCCTTTTCAAGCCTATCATCAGTAGTTTTTTCTATCTCATTAATGCTGGGATGAAATAAATGGGCAAGTGGAGAAGTAGAAGCATCCGTAAAAGCCCCCCAAATCAAATAACAACGATGTTTCGCCCTAGTTACAGCGACATAAAATAAGCGTAAATTTTCTGCCTGTTCTTCTTTGATTGCTAATTTACGGTGTTCTACTTGATTATCAGAACCTAAATCTAGGGTTAATTCGCCCTTATCATTATGAAACGTAAAAGATTTGTTTTTTTTATTATGTAAATTACCATCCCAAACATAAGGACAAAATACAATTGGATATTCTAAACCTTTGCTTTTATGGATAGTTACAATTTTAACCAATTTTTCATCGCTTTCTAAACGCAATTGTTGTTCTTCCAAATTGGTTTTTTGATAGCGTTGTTGACTTAGCCATTGAGTTAATCCGCTAATAGTTAAATTCTGCTGTACTGCTACTTCTTGTAACAATTCCGCCGTATGCAAAACATTAGTTAAACGCCTTTCGCCATTAACATAGCTCAGTAAACGCGATTGAACTTGTTCTCTTAAAAGCAGTTTTCTAAACATTTGGATAAATCCAACATTTCTCCAAACAAAATGATAATCTTGAAACCGAATCAAAGTTTTTTGCCAAGCATCATCATTTTCTATCAATCGGTGTAATTCGCTACCAGAAAGGCCAAGCATATCAGTAGTCAACGCCGCTTTAATTAATGATTCATTATTCGGAGTAGCAACTGCTTGTAAAATCCGATCTATTTCCATGATTTCATGGGAAACAAAGATACTTTCTTTGCTAAATAAAACGCTAGGAATTTGTAATTGTGTCAAGGCTTTTTGAATTTGTCGCGCTTGTTTATGACTACGCACTAATATAGCAATATCACCAGCAATTATTGGACGATTGCCAATTAAAGCTTGATGTTGTTGCCCTAACATCAATAAACGTGCAATTTCGTAACCGACTGAAAAAGGAATTTGTCGGTTTGCCCACTGTTTAGTAATTGCTTTATCAGGCAAACAGTTAGCAAGTTCCCTCTTTACAAACCAAAGTTGTAATGGTGGTAAATGTTGATTTTCTATTTTTAAACTTTCTTTCTGATGAGCATCTTGCGGAGCTTGTACCGGCAAAAAAGGAATTTCTTTAAAAATAAAAGGATTGGAGTTTTTTTCAAAGAGTTTATTAACGGCTTTAATTAAGTCTGGTTCGGAACGCCAATTAATTGGTAAAGTATAACGTTGTTCAGAATCATTAGAAGCTTTTATATAGGTAAAAATATCCGCTCCACGAAAGCTATAAATTGCCTGTTTTGGATCACCAATGAGGAACAGAATTTGTTTACCATCGCCGTAAATAGTACGAAAAATTTCATATTGTACTTGATCGGTATCTTGAAATTCATCAATTAGGGCAGCGTGAAATTTGCGCCGAATTAATTTAATTAAACTTTGTTTATTTCTACCAGTTAAAGCTTGATAGAGGCTAATTAAAAGGTCATCAAAAGATAGCATCTGATGTTGACGTTTTTTATGTATTAAATTAATTTCCGCAACTTTTAATAATTTCCGTTTTAAAGCCAATAACTGTTGCTGAAAGTTATCAGCAAGGGGTTTTTGAGCCTGCTGTAATTGCTCACAAAGATCGAAAAAATCGTGCTTAGGGGCGATTTGATTTTTGTTGAGACTAGTTTTAATTGTGCTAGTTGTAAATTTCTCAAAATTTTTCGGTAAAGTAATAGAATTTAATGGAGCGTTAAGAAAATTAGCTAATTCTTGACACCATTTTGGGATTAAGTTTTTACGATACTTATTACCATTTAACTGTTCACCACTTTGTTTCAAAAGTAGAGTTTCTACCTCTGCCTTTACTGTTTGCCATGCTGCTTGTGTCTCAAATAAGATTTTGTAGAATTTTTGTTCTTGATAAGTTAAAGGTACAACTTCTAGTTTAGGAATTATTTTTAAAAAGGGTTGCCCGATATATTGACCTTTATTCAAGACATTAAGAAATTGCGCGGGAGTATTGAATTTATTTTCAACTAAATAACTGATAAATAATTGAGAAGATTCATAAAAATGTTGCCGCCAAAAGTCTTCAACAATTTCGCGCAATAAGTTGGATTGATCTTTTATCAGTTCCGTTTCAAATAATAAGCCACTTTCAAAGGCGTTTTCTTGTAACATTTGTTTACAAAAGCTATGAATGGTAAAAATTCCAGCCTCATCAAAACCGCGTATTGCATTAGTTAAACGGAAAATGGCATTTTTATGATCGGTAGAATTTTGGATTAAATGTTGTAAGACTTCATCAGAAGATTTTCCTTGTTGAAAGGCTATTAATGCGTCATGCAGGCGACGACGAACTCGATCACGTAATTCTTCGGTTGCGGCTTCAGTAAAGGTGACGACTAAGATGTTATCAATTGTTAAGCCTGTTTCGAGAATTAGTCGAAGAATTAGGGTAGTAATCGTGTAAGTTTTGCCAGTTCCAGCACTGGCTTCTATTAGGTTGATGCCTGATAGTGGAGCGGTTAGGGGGTTTAGGGTAGTAGATGGTTTCATTTTTTTGGGACTTCTTGTTTATCTGAATTTGGCAGGATTTAAGAATTTGCAGGATATTTTAACAATGAAACAATTATACTATAAGTTAGGTTAGATTTTTTGATTTAGTAAAAAATGTTACGTAATAAAATTCCAAAAACATTCGAGCATGGAGTGCAAGCTTACCTTGCACTCTGATCAATAGAGTTGTTGCAAAATAAAACCAATCTTATGGTTTCCATTGTCTGAACCTTGATTATAAAGGATTATAAGGATTATCAGGATTGTAAATTGTTTTAACCACTATCCTGTAAATCCTTTAAATATATTAAAATCAAGGTTCAAACAATCTCCTCAATCACCTCCGCCTTTTCCCCCACAAACACAATTACCCAACTTTTTAAATTCTGCAATTGCTGGATTTCTTTAAATTCAAGATAGCCTTTCACCTGATTTTGAGCCTCTAAGCGGATTTGTTCCAATTTGCTACTATCTTTCTTTTTTAAATATTTAAGTTCAATTAAAAATTGATAATTAGGTTCAAATGGGGGGCGATATAAGA
>JALWSU010000248.1 GCA_026993485.1 Thiotrichaceae bacterium
TTAAGAGACTTGAATACAGCGATTTTAGTTGAAATTCTTCCAAATTACCTTGCCCTTTAACTATCCAATTACTATAAGGAATATCTTTACCAACCAATTGGGCATTCAAATCTACTTGATAATTTTGCATTGTGCCTTTGGCTTTAATACTACCGATTTGGCTATTAACTAATGCCGAGTTTCCAACTAAAGGCCACTGCAAATCTTGCCAATTTAGCACTGTATTTTTAAAACGAGTATTCTCACCAGCTAAAATTCCCTCACCTCTAAATGCAATTTTAGCTCCAGTTTGCGGAATAGTGATATTTAAATGATTGATGTGAAAATTATCTTGATCAATTTTAGCCACTAATTCGCTACTAATTCTTAAATGATTCGGCCAATCTTTCCAAAACGGCTTAACAGTAATTTCATTAACACTAAGCTGAAGCTGTGCAACTAATTTCGGTTTCCAACTGACTTTACCTTTAGCTTCCAGCGCCCCATCTAAAGTCTCGCTGCGAAGTTTAGTAACAGTCAAGGTTTGTTGATTGCCTTTAGCTGAGATTGTCCAATTGCCTGCGGGTATATCTTTGCCAGTTAAACGAGTTTTTAAATTAAAAAAATAATTATCTAAACCACCAGAAAAAGTTGCATAGCCTTGTTGACTATTTACTAAATGCTCTGGAGTATTAAAAGGCCAATAAATTTCTTTCCATTTCAAAGCCGCCTCGATTCTTAACGCCCCGAAAACATCTATTACAGTAGATTTAAGATCGATAGCTAACGGTTCGCTAACAGTATGAGTTAAAACCAATCTTTGCATATTACCGTTTAATTTTCCTTGACCAACAACAGTAAATTCTGGCAATTTCGCAGACCAATCAAGTGCCAGATCCACCTTATGTGGGGAAATCAAACCAACATCCCCAACCACTTTAGCGTTAAACAATGGAGATTTAACTTGCAATTGCTGTAAAGATAAACGGTCACTAGTTGTAGAACGTAACTCAATACTATCAATAACAACAGGTTCAGCCTCTGGAGTTCTAATAATAACTTGAGAAATTTGAACATCATCAAGGGCTATTTGTATAGGTAATTGTATATCAGGAAGTGCAAACGGTTCAGACTTAGTTTCGGTTTCCTCACTTTTCGGTAAGTCCATTTCAATATGCTTAACATGTAATTGCTTAACATGCAACTTCAGATCCAATAAAGCTATACTCTCCCAATTGAGCAAAAAAGAATCAACATGAAGAGTAGTTTCATCATGTTGATAAGATAACCCCGTAAAACTTACTTTATCTAATAAACTACCTTCAAATTTCTCAATTTTGAGTGGTGTCCACTGTTCAGCCTGTTCAACGAGAAAACGTAACCCTGCTTCACTGCTAACTATCCAAACTATTCCACCAAGCGTTATCAAGAGCAGCAATAAAATTGAGATAAATAAATATTTAAGTAATTTCATCTTAAGCTAACGACACTGTTTTTGGAAAAAACTATTTTCTGCCGATGTTAATGGTTTAATGCCTAACGACATTTGTCTAAGTAGTGCAGAACAATTACAGCCTTCACATACTTCTGCATTTGTGCTTGTCTTCGCCACAGACTGTTTAGCACTATGCGATTTAACATTTTGATTACTTTCCTTTGGTTTTGCTTGTTTAGTTCGGGCAACTTTTAAACGTTGTTTCAAGCGTATCAAAGCCGTTGATTTAGGATTCACTTTTGCTAAACTTGAGATATAATTTCTGACTTTGTTGAATTGTCTGCGTTTTAAAGCCGTTTCAGCCCAATATTGATAACGTCTTTCGATCATCCTTAATCCCTTCAAAGCTTTAGCATTATTCGGGTCTTTACTCAAAACCGTGTTATAACAATCAAGTGCAGTACCTTGCTTGCCAGTTGTCAAACGATTCGCATCAAAATGTTTTTGACACTCTTTTAATAACTTAGCCACATCAGCGCGATTAGTAACAGCCTGTTTATTAGTTTCATCATACCAAGCTGTTGATGTAGATTGTGAATGTGAACTGGACTGGTTTTCAACCGCAGTATTACTGCTTGCTGCCAAAAGTTCCCGCAACTTAATCTCAGTTCTGGCATCAATCCTAACCTGATCCTCTGGCGTTGCCATTAAAATAGCCAATGCCTCATTAAGGTGATACCTCACTAAATTCTGTTGTATTTTCGGCATTTCCAGAATTTTCTCCCGTAATAATGGTGCGACAATCAATTGCCCCAACCGTTTCTGAATTTTGTTATCATTGTAACTGGCTAAATCAGCAGTGATATTTTCAAAGTCTAGGTGCAAAGCCAAACGCTCTCTAAGTTGTTGGCGTAGTTCCGAAACTTCTGGTAACAGCCTTTGCCAATCGGCTAACAATTTTTTCGCCTGTTCATAATCTGGTTCTGCTAAAGCATGTTCAATTTCAGCAGCATACATTGCCGGCAAATTTGGATCAGTAGGCAAATTATGTTCGATACCAACCTTTTCAATTTTATCTCGTGCATCTGCCATACAATGGGTTCTTTCTAATAAAGGAGCCATTGTTTGCCCAAGGCAAGTCATATATTGCTCAGTTAAAAAAGATAATCGGGTTTGTTTTCGATGTTTAATATCCTTCGCTTTTTCCTGCAATTCACTAGAATTAGGATATTTTTGCATAAATATGCCCAGTAAAGAAGATGCCTTATAAAAATCGTCAGCCGCAATTGCAATATCTATACTATGATAATAATGTGCCATCAAAATCCGATAAACCAGCTCATCATTATAAATTTCAGCCTCAACACTATCATCATAAATCTTTGCAATGCTAGCAAGCGCATTCTCATTGTGTTTAATGTAAAATTCTACCAGTGCCTTTTTAACCATAGGCTCTTTCTTGAGAATGTTTTGCTGAATCTTAGGAGTTGAAAATTCAAAGGTTTTAATCGCAACTTCATTACCCTTTAATAATGCTTGAGTTAAGGATTCATTATCCTTCCATTGATTGAATTTACCTAAAGTAAAAATACCAGCTATTGTTAGTGCCGACAAAACAACGACAAATAGTCCTATAAACAGAAATGAAAATTTTTTCATATTATTAATTAAAAAAATAGAAACTCCAAAAAAATGATTTTAACATGAACTCTCAATAGAGTTGTTGCCAAATAATTTGCACCCATTGTCTGAACCTTGATTTTAAGGGATTTAAAGGATTTACAGGAGGTGGTTAGAACCGATTCATTAAACAATCCTTACAATCCTTATAATCCTTTATAATCAAGGTTCAGACAATGGAAACCATAAGATTGGTTTTATTTTGCAATACCTCTAATACCTAATACCTAATAACAATAATCAAATATTATATATAACATCCTGATTAAAAATCTTATAATTTTAATATTAACAGCTTAAACACCATACCCCAAATATGATTAACACTTGACAAACTAATGGCTTTGTTTTAGCATCACCACCCCATGCGTAGTCTAACCAAGAAAAAATTTATAATACTGTTCCTGCTAATAGCTTTGCAATTGCAAAGTTTTCCAGCAATGGCAATGCTATTGTGTCAAGACAATCTCCCTACGCGCGTAAATCACGAAGTTTCCCATGCACAATACCATGTCAATCAACAATCTCAGCAACAATCTGAGTTTTCTAATTCATGTGATGATTGTATTTTTTGTCATGCCAGTTTCAATTTTAGCACTCCCCTTTACAATCCATTCTTAAGTGTCAATTTCAATTCAACTATTTTTCTTTTCCACATTCCCCATTTTTATCAGTTCATTTCTGAACTGCCCCCGCGTCCTCCTAAAAAATCCTCTTAGTTTGTAATTAATTTTATTATTTTGTCTTACCCAAGTTGCGTCCGCACGTCTAATACTTTGGGTAAGTATATGATTTATATATTTATAATCTGAGGATTATTATGCGTATTTGTTATATTTTAGTTTTATCTTTAATTTTATTAACCACTGTATTAATAAGCCAAAATGATGCCACAAAATCGCTTATTGGCTACATTAGTAATGTTTATCAAGACTCTCAAAGCGAAGAACATGATGACGAGGAAAATCATGAGGAGCATGAGGAGCATGAAGAGCATGAGGATGAAAATCAGCTAAAACTTCTCAGCAATGCACAAAGACGGGAATTAGGTATCAAAATCAGCACTGCTAGATCGGGCATCTTGCGAAATTACATCACACTTACAGGTGAAATCGCCCTCAATGAAGAAAATTTAGTACATCTAGTACCCCGTGTCGAGGGTATTGTACTAAAAGTCAACAAAAAATTAGGTAATCGCGTTAAAAAAGGCGAAGTAATGGCAGTTTTAGAAAGCCGCGAAGTAGCTGATGCCAAAGCTGAATATTTAGCTTCTTTGGAACAAGTCGCTTTAGCACAAGATAATTATAATCGTAATCGCAAATTGCAGCGCAAACGGCTGATTTCTGAACAAAAACTGTTTGAATTCAAACAAACACTTTTGGAAATTAAAATTAGAAACCAAAGTGCAGCACGTAAACTTCATGCACTTGGATTTTCTAATGCTTATGTAAAAAACTTACCTAAGCAATCCAACTCTAATTTAACTAAATATCAAATGGTTGCACCTATTGACGGTATTGTCGTAGAAAAACACATTACTTTAGGCGAAATTTTAAGCCCCAATGTCAGTGAATTTGCCATAGCAGAGGGTACAGTTTTAAGTAACGAATCCAGTGCTTTTGTGATTGCTGATTTAAGAACTGTTTGGGTTAATTTTGATGTCTATCCCAGCGACTTGTTACAAATCAAGAAAAATCAAACTGTGATAATTTCCTCTAATGACGGCATCGCCAAGACTAAAGCAAGTATTTCTTATATTTCTCCAGTAATTGATAAGGAAACTCGCACAGCATTAATACGCTCTATATTGCCTAATCCTAGAGGGCAATGGCGAGCTGGTTTATTTGTTACTGGTAAAATTCAAGTTAAAAGTCGTAGGGCGCGGATTGTTGTACCTAAAACCGCGCTGCAAAATGACAATACAATTTTTGTGGTAACTAAAGATGGCTATGCCTTACAAACTGTTAAAGTCGGAAAATCAGATGAATTTCAAGTTGAAATTTTATCGGGTTTAAGGAAAGGGCAAGCTTATGTTAGTAAAGGCGGCTTGATTTTAAAAGCAGAACTGCAAAAAAGTCTGTTTGCAGAAGCTGGACATTCACATTGAACTTCTCCCTCCCCCTAGCCCCCTCCCGCTGGGAGGGGGGATCCATAATGG
>JALWSU010000249.1 GCA_026993485.1 Thiotrichaceae bacterium
CCCTACACAAGGGCAACCACAAGGGATTGTCCCTACATCATTGTTTGTAGGGGCACTCCCTTGTGGTTGCCCTGCGCTCCAGCGTGGGAACGAGAGTGCGTAACATCAGTTAATTTTATTCTCAACTCAAAACTAAAAACTAAAATAACAAATTACAATGTTAAAGTTAAATTTTTTTAATAAGAAACCATCAGCAACTGATACAAGCACAATATTGTTAAAAACCCCCTCTTCTCCGACGATCAATTTTGATAAATTTCCCAAGGGGATTGATAATACACATATTGATGTTTTTCTTAGCTCAAATTTTACTGATTTAACCACAGGCTTAATTTATGCACTACTGAATGAACGAACTAGTAGCAAAAGACGTGCTGTAGACAAACCATCAAAATTAGTACGTAGCAAATTAGAAAAATTTAGCGCCAGTTATAAATCTATGCTTATAGCAGCTATACATCATGCTAAAGAAAATGAGAAAATTGAATCCATACAACTGTTTCAAGTTGCAGTAATCAAATGGCTGTTAGACACCATCAAACTTGTAGAGAAACAACTGATTAATGAATTAAAAACCAAATCTTTAAAAGGCAATCAGTTAGCATTGACTGATAGAATCGCCTGGATAAACAAGAATCAAAATAACATCACCTTTAGGGTGATAGGTGATTTATTTGAATATCTTTCAAGGGTTGAAATCGGGGCAGCAAAAAATTTGCGCGAATCCTTATTTGGGATTTCCTTTACACTTCCTTTAGAGTTATTATTTAATCCGTTATTGAAGAGTCCAGACATTGCTAATCATGAAGTATTAATGGAGTATTATCTCTTATTACTCGATAATCCAGATAGCCCCTATAATTTTAAGAACTTAGACAAAATCATTAATCAAGCACTAAATGACATTTCCCGTCTTTATTCCCCATATATCTTACCTAATGAAGAAAATCAAATCTTGTCTAAAACCGACAAAATAACAGATGTTCTTGTAGCTTGGAAAACTCTGCCAGAAAATATGGACCGCTTATTTAAGCTGGAAGAAGCACCTGAAACTAAAACTGAATATAAATACCAATGCCTGAAAATCTTAGGACAACACTTACGCAAAGCTAACGTCATTTTACCTATTTTGGCAGCTTATGAAACCAAACTTTTATATGAACATTATGCCAAATTACTCAAACCCAAGTTAATTTATCAAGGCTTATGTAATGAAGTAAGTCTACAGGAAATTGGAATAACATTAGAACGCGAATTAAAATTACGCCCATTGCGTCGCCCTGACGATCAAAACTTAACTCTCAAGGAATTAAAAAATTCCAAAAAACAGATTGCCAATCTTGCACGGCGGCAATCTAATAACCAAATTTTGAGTAAATTTATCCATGATTTTGTCACATATAAGCGGGATTTGCAATATCATCAATTAATGTCAGAGGCAATGGCAAAAATAAATATACTTAGTACTGAGGATGATTTGCAGTTATCTCGTACTAAGAACTCATTGCAAGAATTTCTTCAACAAGATGAATATTTGGATTTGGATACTCCTATCCGTTGTCATGTCATCCTCAAAGCAGAAATTCGGGGGTTAACTACTACAATAACGACTGAATTTGATGAAGCTGAATTCAAATCGGCAAACTGGTTGAATAGTAACTTATTAATGCCGATTGAAAAATTACTTCCAGATTTTGGCGCCGAAAAAGTATTTATGGAAGGAGATGCCATAATTCTCAGCTTTATGGAATACCAAAATCATCCTGAAGGTTGGTTAGCCGTCGCACGAGCAGCAGGCGTAGCTCAAAATATCTTAACAATACTTCAGAAAACTAACCAATTCACTCAAAAACATAACTTACCCGAATTAGACATAGGCATTGGTATTTGCTACTTACCTGAAGCACCAAAATTTATTTATAATGGCGAACAAAGAATTATGGTTTCATCCGCTATTGTAGATGCTGAGATTTTATCATCATGCTCATTGAAATTGCGTCAAAAATATGCTAACAACCAAAACTTACTCACAAATGTAATGGTTTTTCAACAAGCACCAGAAGCAGCAGATGATTTATTGCGCTATAATATCAATGGCATTGAGTTACACCCTGAAGGTTTTAAAAAATTACAAAGCGAAATAGCACTTCAGAAATTCACAACACGTTTACCCACAGAAAGGGAGGAAACCAACTTTTATGCTGGTTATTACAATGATACTAAGGGAAATCAACATCAGCTTGTGATACGCGAAGGGCATATAAAAGTATGGCAGGAAGATAGCGATGATTATGCCTTAACAGAAACCTTATATTATGAAGTTGTTACCAATAAAACTCTTCTCACAATCATTCAAAAATGGTCAAATTCTTACAAATAGAAAATTCGTTTCCTTTGGAGTCCAAAGCTTTAGCTTTGGTTGGTTGACCAAAGCTAAAGCTTTGGACTCCAATATGTTATCAGTACTTACCATCAACAACTATGTTCAATATATTTAAGAAAAAATTCTCAACAGTTCCACAAACCCCATTTCTTGTGCAACCCTTATCCTGCCCGTCTATCAATTTTGACCAATTTATTCAGGGTATTGATAATTTGCATATTGATGTATATATCAATCCACATTTTACCGAACTATGCACTCAGCTAAGTTATGATCTCTTAGATGAACGCAGTAGCACTAGAAGACGCGCAACCGATAAAGTGTCAGAACAACGACGTATAAAACTGAATAATTTTAATGAGGCATACAATTCTCTTCTCACAGCTACAATACATCATGCTCATGAAACTAAACAAATATATTCCGTACAATTGTTGCAAATTGCTGTGATTAAATTGCTATTAAATACAGTACGTACCCAATTACTTCAATTGTTACATGATTTAAGAGCTGAAAATTTAAAAGGCCATGACTTAAGACTATCTGAACGTATTCGTTGGTTTAATCAACAAAAAACTCACTTATTATACCGAGTAACAAACGATATAATTAAAGAAATACAATGGGTTGAAGAATCGTTCAACATCAAAAGCTTGCGCGAATCTCTATTAGGTACTACTTGGACATTAGCTAAAAGCTTATTATTTAATCCCTTATTGCCAAGCCCTGATATATATTATCATGAAGTTTTAATGAGATATTATGTATTAATTTCCAACAAACCTGAAAGTCGCTTCAGTTTTCATTATTTAAAAGAATTAATTAATCAAATACTTGACGAAATAGCTTCGACTTGCCAAGTAAAAATCGACCCTTCATTAAAAAATAATAAGGCAGAAAATCTGTTTATTAATAAAGGGCGCGTAACGGAATTAGATTTTTCCTGGAAAGATGTGCCAGAAAATATGGAATTATTATTCAATCTACCTCAAAAAACTAAACAATTCACTGCTAAGCTAAAAATTCAACGCCAAGCAAATAAAATTTTAGAACAACGTTTACGCCAAAATCAAGCAATTTGTCCTATACTTGCAATTTATGAAACCCCACGCTTATATGAACATTATACTAAATTACTTACACCTGAATTTATCTCTCAAGCTTTATGTGATGAAATTAAACTAACTAAAGTTAAACAGGAACTTGAAACTCAACTAAGGCTCAGAACTTTACGCCGTAAAGGTGATAAACCATTAACTATAAAAGAGTTTAAAAATACCAAAACTCATATAGCACGTCTAGCCCGACATCCAGAACCTCAAATATTAAGCCGTTTTATAATTGACTTTATTAGATACCAACGAGATGTAAAATATTTACACCTAATCGAGGAAGCAATGGAAGCAATTAACATCCTAACTGATGAAACTGAAATACAATTATCTGAAAGCAAGCAATTACTTTATAAATTTTTATAATATACTTAACACCTTCACAATTTGAATTATTGTCATTTCGATGTCATTTCGACGATAGGAGAAATCTTTAGGCAGTATTAAGCAAGATTTATCAAGATTTCTCCTGACGTCGAAATGACAAACTCCGTTTATGATATGAAGGTGTTGAGTATAGCAACCGTTTGCCCCTACAAACCTTTATGTGATAGGGGAAATCAGTAGCCCATTTCCTACTTAAAATTATTTAGCTTGCAACAACAAACATTGATTCAGTGAATCAGCCAAATTCTGGAGTAAAGTAAAATAACCCTCTACACCAACAACCAAATCAGCCCCCAAAGGATCCAATACTCCACGCCGTATCGAGCTACCTTCAATAATAGTAGCCACCAAAGCCGATTCAAATTGGGGTTCACTAAAAACGCAACGAATTTGCTGTTTTTTCAAACGGGTACGCAACTTATATAAGTGTTTAACGCTTGGACGATTCTCTGGCGACAAATTAATAGCTTCAACTACTGTTAATTGGTAGCGATGTTCAAAATATTGATAGGCATCGTGGAAAACTAAAAACGGTAGATTTTTAACAGGGGCCAATTGCTGTATTAGGCTTTGATCAAGTTGATCAAGTTGTTTAACTAACTGAGCAGCATTAGCTTTATAGTGGAGCGAATTCTTCGGATCAATCTGACTCAAAGTTTTGGCAATAGCTTGCACTATGATTTTAGCATTATTTGGATCCAGCCAAATATGCGGATCAATCTTAAACACATTCTCAGGATGCTCATCATAATGATGGCTTTCCCAATTCTTACCCTTGCGTACTTTCAATAAAGTTAAACCCTGTAAATCAATTAAGCGCAAAATCTGGGTTTTCTCACTAAACGTAGTTATCAGTTTTGTTAAGAAAGTCTCCATATTCGGACCAACCCAAATAATTATAGTAGCCTTGCGTAATTGCCTAACTTGAGAGGGACGCAAGCTATAACTATGTGGCGACTCGCCACCGGGCAATAATAAATAGGGAGTTCCTACACCTTCCATAACGCCACTAACAAGGGCATGAATTGGTTTGATAGTCACTGCTACTTGAGGAGTAGAGGCATGATTAATGGGTGCAATTACACTTAAACTTAATAGTGTGCAAATTAAATATAAATATCTCATTTTGTTAATTTTTATTGAATGTATATGTTGTACTAATATAATAAAAACAGATGTTATTACAATCAAACCAGGCATTCCAACCAAGGTGAATACATGTTAAATGAAAATCTGGAAAAAGTTTTAAATATTGGCGGCTTTTCGGTTTATTACATTTTAACCCGAACTATTTTTTATAGCGTTTTAGGTTTAGGTATTAATCTAATGTTTTTATTTTTTTTAATCCCTGAACTAACTATATTATGGAG
>JALWSU010000250.1 GCA_026993485.1 Thiotrichaceae bacterium
ATTTTTCCAAAGTGGCATTTTTAAATTTTGCCGCAATTTTTTTTGCCATTTCTGATGCTCGATACATGGCATTAATAGCTAGTTTAGAGTAGAAGCTTTTTTCTTTCATAATGATTAGTCCAGCGATTTTCTCGCTCCCACGCTCCAGCGTGGGAGTGTGTTTTCTCGCTCCCACACTGGAGCGTGGGAACGAGAGTGAAATTGAGATTTTCACTCAATTAATTAAGACTTATTAAGTCTCCAATCATAGTGATAATCTATTGAGCCTTTATAGCTTTGTAAACGCTTTGCTAATTTGCTATTAGCGTATTTAAGCAAGTGTTTAATTAAATTTTTATTATTGCCACCAAAATCGACTTTATACCAATCGTAAATACTAGAAAGCAATAATTTGCCATTTTTGAACTGTACTCCGCGAGGATGATTTATGTAATCCTTTGCTGCTTGTTCAAGCAATTTGTCGATATTTGCAGCGGTATAGGCTTTTGGAGCGAGGTTAGGGCATCCCAAGCTGGCACAGTTGACGGCGTAATGTATCCGATTATCTCGCCAAATTGGGCGTAAAATTCCATGTTCGATATTATTCAAAGTCAGCTTTTTACCCGCAACTTTGGCATGAACATCATCCCAAGGGCCAAAGGCGAACCAGCCGTTATGAATCTTGGTAATTGATTTGACTGGATAATGATCTAAAACCACTTTCACTGTCAAAGCATTGTAGAAATTAATCCAATAGGCTTTTTGTTCTGCTTTGGAATAGCGACGCGGATCTAGTTTTTGCAGGGATAATAAATAACGGTTGAGTTTCCGCTTATCGGCACGATTTGCTTTTAATTTGGCGTAATTAAAGCGATTAATTCCAGAACGATGGTGCGAATTTAAATAACGATTCAGGATGGCTTGCCATGCACTGTGATCAATCTTAGCTTTATTAGCTGGATTGCTCTTATTCCAAAATGGAATTAGTTCTGCTTGAGGGGCAGCACTTAGTGTACTAGCCCAGATTAGTAATAGAACTGTCCAAAGTCCAACAAATGTTTTCAATCTCTTGTTTAGTTTCATTATGTGCCTTATTTTAGTTGAATTACCGAGATATAGCCTAAAAAAAGTAACTATTAATAAGTAATAGCGGCTTTCCTATTAGTAGACTCTCCAACTGCCACAAATATTTCATCATAAGGCACAAAATTAAACTATAAGGTTTATTGAGCCAGCCTTGGCAAGTCTCCTTTTATACCCATCGCATATTGCATAATCAATTGTTTTAATGCTGGGGAATTATTGGTTAAATTTAATCCCAAATTGCGTGCTTGTTTAACTAGAGCTGAGTCGTTACCAAATAATGATTTTAGTCCATCCATAGTTTTTAGCATCACTAGATTTTCTCCCTTGCGCCAACGTTCATAGCGGCGTAATTCTCGATAGCTTCCAAAATCACGATTTTTAGTTTTCGCATTAATAATCACTTCACTTAAAGTAGCTGCATCAAGTAAACCTAAGTTTAATCCTTGTCCAGCTAAGGGTAAAATACTATGGGCAGCATCGCCGACTAAAGCTAATCTAGTTTGTACATAGTTCAAAACATGGCGACTTTGTAGGGGAAAACTGGCACGTTGTCCACTTTCCACAACTGCGCCAAGTTTGAAAGCAAAGCTGGTTTCAAGTTCTTGATGAAAAGCTTGTTTATCTAAATTCAGTAATTGTTCTGCAAGTGGTGTATCAATACTCCAGACAATTGAAGAAGTATGCGGTTCTGATAAAGGTAAAAAGGCTAAAGGGCCTGTTGGTAAAAAGTGTTGCCAAGCGGTTTCTTGATGAGATTCGGCTGTTTTTACTGTAGCAACAATAGCTTGTTGTCCATGATCTCGCTGTTTATATTGGATACCTGCCATGCGACGAATAGAAGAATTTGCTCCTTCGGCACTTATTAACAGTCGAGTTGTTAAAATTTCGCCATTATCTAAATGCACTTGCATCGCTGCCTCATCTTTCGTCAGAGCAAAGCTTTCTACTTTGGCTGGACGATAAATGGTAAGATTTTCAAATTCCGCAATACGTTCCGACAATGCGGTTTGCATCACATTATGTTCAACAATATAGCCTAAAGTAGGTTCACAAATTTCTATTGATTTAAAATGAACTTCTCCGTTGGCATCCCAAACGTACATTTCTCTAAATGCACTAATTCGGGTGAATTTGTCCCAAATGCCTAAATTAGTTAAGATTCGTTCAGAAGCACGAGTTAGAGCAAAGGTTCTTAAGTCAATTTGATTTTTGTTATTATCAACTTTGTCGGGAGGTGGTTTAGCTTCGACAAGTGCAACTCGCATTCCACTTTCTAATAGCGCACAAGCAAGCGTGCTTCCAACAAGGCCGCTTCCAACTATAAATATTTCATAATCAATATCTTGCATATTTTATGTCCAAACGAAAATTTAATTTGTTAGTTAGATTTCAATTAATAAATTGTTTGAACTGTGATTTATCTCGCTGATTCACTTTAAAAATCAATCAAAATCAAATCAATCACATCAATCACAAAAATCACAGTTCAGACAATCAAAAAACCACATTTATCCTTATCCATCTAGGCGGTTGCAAATTCAAATACAGGCGTTTGAATAATATGATGTGGTTTTTTTTGTTCCCAAGCAATTTTTTGTATGCGCTCTACAGTTTCTGGAGAAAAAAATCGCTCTCCAGTTTCTAAGCATACTCTTGCAGGCACATTTTCTATTACTAAAAACTTTCCTTTTATATCAATGATATAATTCACATTTTGCTCAACAAATATTTCTTTCCAAGCATCAATTTTCATCCGAAACTCTCCTAAGAAATTAAAGCTGGATG
This sequence comes from Thiotrichaceae bacterium, assembly GCA_026993485.1. Classification (GTDB taxonomy): domain Bacteria; phylum Pseudomonadota; class Gammaproteobacteria; order Beggiatoales; family Beggiatoaceae; genus JAUXCJ01. The sequence goes on from JALWSU010000250.1 coordinate 2,851, forward strand.
CACAATTTTTCCATTTTCTACATTAATGCCGCCAGATAATGCCATATTGTCTCTCCAATCAGCTTGGGCTAATCTCATAGCATAAGGCAATAAAGCTGTTGATAGTGCTTGTGAAGCAGTACGAGGTACAGCTCCGGGCATATTGGCAACCGCAAAATGTGTCACGCCTTCATAAGTATAAGTAGGTTCTGCATAGGTAGTTGGATGTGTTGTTGCTATACAGCCACCTTGATCTACGGAAATATCTACAATTACGCTGCCTGATTGCATAGTTTGTACTAGTTCCGTTTCAATAATAATGGGCGCACGTTTACCCGGAATTAGTACTGCGCCTATCAATAAATCTGCTTCGCGTACAACTTTGCGTAAAGTTTCATGAAAGGGATATAGTGCAGTGACATTATCTCCTAAAGTCTGCATTTGGGTTAAACGATCCCAATTTTTATCAAATATAATGACATTTGCACCTAATGCCTTAGCGACAATAGCAGCTTGGCTACCTGCTGTTCCTGCACCTAGAATAACTACCTTGCCTCGCTCACTAGCGGTTATGCCTCCCAATAAAATACCTTTACCGCCTTGCGGTTGGTGCAATAAGTTAGTACCAATTTGTGCGGCTAAACGCCCTGCAATCATACTCATAGGTTTTAAGATTGGTAATTCTCCTGCAACTGCAACAGTTTCAAAACCTATTGCAGTCAATCCGATTTTTTGCAAAGCTTTAGTCAATTCTGGAAAGGCGGCTAAGTGTAAAAAACAAAATAAGAGATGATCAGAACGTAAATAATCCAATTCGCTGGGTTGTGGCTCTTTGACTTTGATTATTAATTCACTTTGGGCATAGACAGAAGCAGCATTGGGTAATACTGTTACCCCTACAGCTTGATAAGTTTCATCTGAATAACCACTGAGTTCACCAGCCTTTGTTTCTATAAATACTTGATGCTGTTGAGCCACTAATTCTGCACAGGCTGCTGGAATTAAGCCGACTCTACCTTCTAATACTTTGATTTCACGAGGAATGCCTATACGCATGGAATTATCCTGTTATTGTTTTAATTAAAGACTTTGGTATAAACCTCCGAGGTTTTGAAAACCTCGGAGGTTTTTTACTGCTAATATACCTCTATTTTCGCCTCCAACGCCCACGACTATCTTGATAAAACCAACCAGGTGATGCGCGTTCTATCCAACGTTTAGCAAAGATTTTACGGATTTGCCCTAGCCATTGTGGCTTACCATTTACCTTAGCAATTTCGCTATATAATTGCAGACGATCTTTATTCTCTTCCCTAATCAAGCGTTTAACCTTATTCCGCGATTTCAATGGGACTTTTTTCGGATCACGCAATGTAATCAAGCCGTTATTGGTTAAGCCAATTGCACCATTTATATAACCTCGTTTTAGCTTTCTATAGCGGTTTGCCATACGTTTTTCCAAGGCTCTGATTCTTGGTGAAGAAATATCTATATTTGGTGCTGCGTAAGCTGCTGGGATGAAAAAATCTAGCAAACGCCTGAAACTAGAGGCAAAAATCGAAGTTGGGATTGGGGCTTTAGAGCCTTTTTCAGGTGTAGTGCTGGGGTTATTTTCAGGTTCGCCCCATAAATCATCTTCTTCAGTCTCAGGTTCTGTTTGAGGTTTTTTCAGAGTGGGTTTTTTACTTAGTTCTGGTTTTTGCTGTTTTGAATGTTTTTGCCCCCAGACATTATCAATAATTTGATCAGCTGCTTTCTCAGCAGCCGCTGCTGGAAAATATACGTTTATTGTTACACATGCGTTTAATAACAAAAACGTTAGAAAAAATGGTAATCTTAAATTTGACATATTGGTTTTTCTCCTGTTTTTAAAACTAAGTAACTGATGTTACGCATCCAGATTTCGGTTGCCCCTGAAAAGGGCTGATATACCAGCCTAGTACATTGTCAAGATGTTTTTGTATGGTAGTCTGAGACCTGACAGGTTTATAAAACCTGTCAGGTCTTTATCTGGCACCAGACAAAATTAAATTGGCAATGTACTAGGCTGGTATGTTAGCCCCTTTCAGGGGTAATAGGAATTAGAGTGCGTAACATCAGTAAGTAATATGATCAGCGTTAATCACCTGTAATCCAAGTAAGGATAGACTAAACACTTGATCACGAGAAACTAATATTAGTTGATATTCTATTGCCGTGGCAGCAATGATAGCATCTGGTAATTTTAGGCGTTTTGTCATACGGCGCAGTTGAATTACTCTATTTATAACGCTATCATCACAAAGAAGAACTTCCACCAATGATAAAAATCTCTTAATCGTAGCTTCTTCGTCATGAGTAATATCAGAATAACCTAATAATTCCATGCGAGTAATTTCACTAACAAAGCGTGGCTTACCCTTCATATCTGT
>JALWSU010000251.1 GCA_026993485.1 Thiotrichaceae bacterium
GTTCTAACCCAATCCTGTAAATCCTTTAAATCCCTGAAAATCAAGGTTCAGACAATGGGTGCAAATTATTTGGCAACAATTTTAATTTATTATTCATTACTGACAAATAACAAGGTTTAAGTTATCCTAATATAACTTTTTTTAATATCATTTAACAACAATAACCATGATTCTTTCCAAATTTCTCAAGCCTAAATGGCAACATCGTGATGCAAATATCCGCCTATCAGAGATAGACAATCTAAACGATCCCACTATTTTAAACCAAATCGCTCAAAACGATGAGGATACAAAAGTACGACAAGCTGCTGTAATAAAAATCAATGACTTAAATATACTAAACCAAATTGCACAAACTGATGCAGATAACAGTGTACGAGAAATCGCAACTCAACGCTTTCAAGAATTGCTTTGCTGTCAAAAAGATAATTGTGCCAACTTAGATACCCGTTTATCTTGGGTAAAAAAACTCAGCGATGCCGAACAACTCGCCTATGTCGCCCAACAAGGTTCAGAAGTTGAACTGAGAATGGCTGCCATTGAAAAAATTGAATCTGAAGAATTATTGGGCGATATAGCTATTAATGACACAAACAATAAAGTCCGCCTTACCGCCGTCAATAAACTTACCCAAAAATCAACCCTTGAACGGGTAATCAAAGCCGCTAGAAATAATGATAAACGAGTCACTAAAAAAGCCCGAGAAAGACTTGATGAAATTCAACGTCCAGAACAAGTCCGTACCGAATGTGAGGAAATTTGTACTAAATTAGAAGCTTTAGAGGCTCTCGACGAATCTAAATTTAAACAAATAAATACAGAATTTAAACGTTTACAAGAACGCTGGCAAGCAATCGTCGCCGAAGCCGATACTGCCTATAAAACCCGCTTTCATCAAGCTGAACAAGCCGTTATAACTAAGCTTGAACATCATCAACAAGCAATTGAGGCGGCTAAAAAGCGTGAAGAAGCCATGATACCCTTACGCGAAGCGAAACAGAAATTATGTGAACAAATGGAGGCTTTACTGATAGACTTAAAAAATCGTGAACAACTCAATGCCGAAGCGGAACAAGCCTTTCAGCAACAATTAGAACCCATTCAAAGTGAATGGCCATATATTCCTAGCTTAGATGATGAAAACGAAGAAAAACGTTGGCAAGAGCGTTTTGAGCGTGCCTTACAATCAGTTCAAAAACGCCATCAACAATTGCAAGAACATCATGAACTGGCTAACCAACTCGATGCCGTTTGTCAAAAAGCTGAAACTTTACTCAACAAAACCAAACCATTAAAACCAGAAGTTGTAAAAGACTTACAAAGCCATTGGGAGAAAATTTCGCTACCAGAGAAACTACAATCTTTATCTCTCTTTAGCCAATTACGCCAGCGTTTTGATAACAACCTGAAAGCCATAAAAACACGCTTACAACGAGAAAAACAAGAACGTCATCAAAAAACGCAGCAACTAAAAAAACTCTTGCAAGACTTAGAAACCGTCTTAGAAGCTGGCGAATTAAAAACCGCTATTCCCTTAGAAGAACAAGCCCGTAAGTTGCTCAAAAGCATCCGTTATGGAGACCAACAACAATATAAATCCTTAAAAAGACGTTTACAAAATCACCGTGCCAAAATTGGCGAACTACGGAGTTGGGAACGTTGGGGCAATCAACAGGAACGAGAAAATTTATGCCAGCAAGTAGAAACCTTGCTTGAAACCGAAGATGAAACTCCCAGTGAACTTATCCGTATCACTGAAGAAGCCCAAAATGCTTGGAAACAACTAGGTTCAAGTGGATACTCACGCACACTGCAAAAACGATTTAATCAAGCTTGTCAAGCAGCCTATTTACGCTATCGGGAACATTTATGTCAGCAAATGGAAAAGATTGCTGAATCCGAAATAGATGATCCAGAAACAACGGCTAAAATGATTCGCCAAGCGCATAATATTTGGAAAGACTTAGGTTCTCAAGGCCACACTCAAGAACTTTGGGAGCGTTTTAATAATGCCTGTCAGGCTGCTTATGAACCCTGTAGAGAGTTTTTTAATCTCAAAGCCCAAGAACGGGAACAAAATTTCTTTGAAAAACAATCAATTTGTGAACGTTTAGAATTGTTTGCTGAAGAAACTAATTGGGAAAATCCTGATTGGAAACAAGTTCATCGTTTTATTCGTGAAACCGATAAAGAATGGAGAAATGTTGGTCCCACTAATAGGAAAGTCAAAAAGGGACTACAACAGCGTTTTCAAGCAATTATGAAAGTCTTGGAAACCTATTTAGATGAAGAACGTCAGCGTAATTGTCATTATCGCTTGAACCTAATGTTTAAGGTTGATGCCGTAGCTGCCAAACTTGAAGCCTTTATGGCTCAGGCGAAGGAGCTTGACGACAAACAACAGATCGATACCAAAATCAATGAAGCCATTGAGGAAATTAAGAAATTACAAAATCAATGGCAAGTAACAATTCCTCATAAGAGTCGTCGGGTTGAACGGGAATTTTGGAATACCTTTCGTAATAGTTGTGATATAGTTTTCAACTACCGTAAAAATCAACAAGAAGCTCATAAGAAAGAACTGCAAGCTTATTTGAAATCCAAAATCGCCTTATGTGAACAGGTAGAAGCATTGGCTGATTTAGATAATAAAGCGATCAAAACTGCACCCAGTCAAGTAAAAAAGATTAGAACTGAATGGAATGCTATTAATGCTGAATGGCAGAAACTCGCTCAACCAACTATGCGTAGTAGAAAAGTCAAGGCAAATGAAGCGATAGAAGAGCGTTTTGAAACAGCTTGTCAAAAAATAGAAAAGCTGTTTCAAAGCCAATTATTCGCCGAACGACGTGAACAAATTGAGTTGCTTAAAAAGAAAGCTGCTCTTTGTGTTCAAATAGAGCAAAAAGCTCCTATGTCTCTTGCCGAAATTCAAACAACTTGGGCAAGCTACGATAAACTCGAAGATGCGAAATTAGAAGCTGCGATAGAGCAACGTTTTCAACAAGCCTGTGCTGGAAAAACCATTATTAGTGATAACGCTCTACAAATGAAAGAAAAATTATGTATTAGAATGGAAATGTTAGCTGGTATAGACTCTCCCCCAGAATCCTCAAAAACGAGGTTAGCCTATCAAGTAGAGCGTTTATCTGCTACCTTTCATGGTGAGATTGAATCCGTAGAACCACAAATTGAGGCTGAAGAAATAGAAAGGAAATGGTATTTAACGCCTGCACCACCTAGTAGCGTGTTGCGCTTAGAAGAACGCTTTAATAAAGCATCAGAAGCATTTTATTCATCTCTTTCATCTGATTCAGATGCTGAATCATAGCAGGGATGAACTAAAGGGCAACCACAAGGGATTGCCCCTACAAACAATGATGTAGGGGCAATCCCTTGTGGTTGCCCTGTGAGGCTTGGGAACGAGAACAATAAACCTCAGAAGTTTCGGTTTTCCAAAACCAACTAATTATATTTATCCTGATTTTTGCACTTTAACTTTCAATGCAGCTAATTCCATTTCAACATCATTATCAACCTGCTTAATCATACGCTCTGGGTCTTCAAGACGATCAATCAAATCATTAACATTGACATTAATAATGTCATTAATCCGCGTAAATATATTAGCCATAATAAGCTTCATTGTGTGATAATAATATTCATTATTGCATAAAAAAGTTATAAAATAATTATATGATATAATATCAAAAATCATGCTAAATACAGATAACAGATAACTAATCAAAAGGAAAAATTGTGACGGAATTTGAAGGGCAAATCTGGGCTGCTCAAGATAATGATGATATTCATTTCATTTGCACTACTAAACGGGTTAAAAAGAAAATCCAAGCCATTAATGAAAAAGGGCAAAAATTACGTCTATCTGAAGATAAGCTTTTATGGCGACATCCTAGCGTAGCCAATAGTGAAACGGATTGGAAAACTAAATTAGCCACTATTCAAGCCACTGTAGAAACACTATATAAGGATATTGATATAGAATTTTTATGGGAAAGTGCCTTAGAACTAGAAATCTCAGAAATCCAAGAATTCGCTGATTTATATTATGGTGGAGAAATTACTACCGAACATTTAGTAGCTCTTTGGCGCATAGTAGCTGAGAATAAATTGTATTTCAAACGCAAACGTCAGAACTGGGAAGCTCGAACTGTTGAACAGGTTGAAGAAATAAAAACCCAACGGCAACGGGAAAATGCGCGAATCAAAGCACAAGCCTTAGCCCAAGGTTGGTTACAAAAAGTTGCAAAAATACCCATTCCTATCTTTCCAAGCAGCGAAAATTTCAAACTAGTTCCCCTATCCGAAGACATTATACCCTTTGTAGAACGTTTAGAATCTTGGTTACGAGGCGATACTGATAGGGAGGTTGAGGAACTTATTAAGCAAACAGCTGAACCCCTAAAACTTTCACCCCGTGAATTAGTTTTTGAAATTTTACAAAAAATCGGTCGTTTACCGCTTGATGCTGATCGTTATATTATTATTGCTGGCTTAAAACCAGAATTTTCAGAATCAGTCAATAAAGTCGCTGAATCCGTGCCACTTTGGATTCCTAGCGAGAATCAAAGTATCACTGATGTCTGGTTTAGTATTGACGACGAAGAAACCCGTGAAGTTGATGACGCACTCAGTATTGAACGAGATGGTTCGCTTTGGAAACTCACTATAGCAATCGCTGATCCTGCCAGCGTTATTCATCGTGGTGAAATCTTAGATAAAGAAGCCATGCGACGCGGTACAACTGTGTATTTACCAACACAAACGGTTTTAATGCTACCTGAACGAATTTCTTGTGATATTGCTAGTTTAACCGCAGAACAGGTGCGTTCATCTCTGGTAATCCGTATTTGGCTTGATGAACAAGGAAAAATTTGCAAAAGCGACATTAACCGAGAAGCTATACGAGTATTAAAACGCTTACATTATAGCGATGCAGATCGCTTGATTGCTGAAGGCGATAATGAAATGGCTCAACATTTGCGTGACTTATTAAGTTGTGCCAAATTATTACAAGCACAACGCATTGCTAATGGAGCATTTCAATTCCAACGCCCTGAATATAAAATAAAAATAATTAATGGGACAATAGACGTTACAATGATTGAACCAAATTCACCCAGCCGTCTACTGGTAGCAGAAATGATGATTTTTGCTAATCACATTGCAGCTAGTTATGCC
>JALWSU010000252.1 GCA_026993485.1 Thiotrichaceae bacterium
GGGAAATTTTGCCATGTTAAGGTAATTTGATGCAACAACAATTTGAACCGAATATCTATCAATCCAAAATAGAGCGACTCCGCATAGAATACCTACGGGTAGAAAACTACCGTGCGCTTAAATCTTTGGAACTAAAAAACCTGACAGCATTGACAGTGTTTTTAGGACCTAACGGTAGCGGAAAATCCACGCTATTTGACGTGTTTGCATTTCTTTCTGAATGTTTTTCCCTTGGACTTCGCCATGCTTGGGACAAACGCGGGCGTTTTCGTGAATTACGAAGTCGTGGAGGCATAGGACCACTGAAGTTTACATTGAAATACCGGGAAAAATCTAATAACCCGCTTATTACCTATTATATTGCTATCAATGAAACCGCCAGGGGACCGGTTGTAGAGGAAGAATGGCTACAATGGCAGCCGAGTTTGAAGAGCAAACCGTTCCGTTTTTTATATTTCCGTCTGGGGCAAGGTTTTGTTTTCTCAGGTACGGATACGCGCATTACAGAAAAATTGGAATCAGCAGAAATATTGGCGGTCAACACACTAGGCCAGTTTAGCAAGCATCCCCGCATTAGTGCATTGCGGCGTTTTATTAGCAATTGGCATTTGTCTTATTTAACCGCCGACAATATGCGCGGTATTCCTGAAGCTGGTCCACAAGAGTATCTATCACCAACTGGTAACAATCTGCCCAATGTCATTCAATATTTCCGCGAGCAATATCCGCAACATTTGGATAACATTATAAACAATTTGCGTCGCCGTATTCCACGCCTAGAACTAGTAGAAACCGAGCTATTGACTGATGGCAGGTTATTGCTGCAAATCAAAGATGCGCCTTTTAAACAGCCAGTACTGGCTAAATACGCTTCAGACGGTACGCTAAAGATGCTCGCTTATCTGATGGTATTATATAATCCAGAACCGCTGCAATTTATAGGCATTGAAGAACCTGAAAACCACTTGCACCCTCGTCTATTAGCAGAATTATGCGAAGAATGTCGTAATGCCACCGCGCAAACCCAGCTTATGGTGACTACCCATTCGCCGTTTTTTGTCAATTGTCTACGTCCAGAAGAATTGTGGGTGTTGTATCGGGACGAACTTGGTTTTACTCAAGCCCGTTGTGCTGCATCCATGCAGGGTATCAAGGAATTTATAGCAGCTGGTGCATTGTTGGGGCAATTGTGGATAGAGGGATATTTTGAAGTAGGCGATCCTCTGACTGGTGGTCCACATGGCATTGCGAAAGGCATACCCACGCTTGCCTGATATTTCCAAAAAAGCGGCTTTTCGTAATCCAGACCAAATTCGTGGTGGCACTTGGGAAACCTTAGAACGTTTGCTGCAAAAAGCTGGCTATTACAAAGGTGGATTACCAAAAATTGAACTGGCAAAAACTATCACTCCCTATATGGAACCAGCAAACAATACCTCCAAAAGTTTTCAAACTTTTCGTCAGGCATTGTTGGAATTAATGCCATAGTAACCACATTTTGTTAAGTACAAACCTGACAGGTTTTAAAAACCTGTCAGGTTTAATCGCTGTATTTTATAGCATTACCCGATTTAGTTAAGCACATTTACGCTCCAAACCTGCCAGGTTTTAAAAACCTGGCAGGTTTTCTAGGTGTATTTTATGCAATCGGTTAACGCAATATACAAACAGGTAGAGCTATAGCTCAGTCAAGCGAAACAACAGCTACGAGAAAAAATAACTTTAAACTGGTTACGATTTATATCATTGATAAAGCTTAAGGGAACTTGCTTTTCTTGGCATAAACGCAACATTCTAGGTATCCCAGTTCCTCTATCGGGAAATTTTGCCATCAATGACAAAATAATCGGATTACGTTCAATATGAATACCTAATTTAATATTATCAACTGTCAGCGTATTTGGTAATAAACCTGGACTAATAATTTCTACCCTATCTGTGAAAATATTGATAAATATGGAGGAATTTATGAAATAATCTCTATGTACTAAAGCATTAGCAATTGCTTCTGTAATCGCAATTACCGGAATTTCTACTTCTGTTGGGGTATTAAAATTTACTAAATTATTATTTTTCAATGGCTTGCGTATTAAGTGACGGAGGACAAAATCTACAGCCTTTTTGTGTTGTTCTAAAAGTTTGCCGCCAATATCTTCTTTATCCAAAAATTCATCTTCATTGAGATAGTAAGTGCATTTTATCCCAAACTGTGGTTTCACAAATTCAACTTGTTTACCAAATAATAATAAGCCTGCTAGGGCTGGTTTTTCGTAGCGAGTTTTAAATTTTCTAGTAATTGCTCTTTACTAATAGTTAAATTGTCTAATGTATCTCCGTAAACGAGTCTATAAAATTCCGAAAAATAGAAAAAATCACAATAATCTATTCCAATGCCAGCATCCATTTCATCAGCATATAAACTACCAGATGACTGCATTAATCGGAATAGTTCATCACGACTAGCTCTGCGTTTATCAGCCCCATTTTTAACCCAAAATTCAGTTTTATTAACACTATAAGGCTTATTGATTCCCTTTGGAACGCTGATAATCATTAGCTTTTTATCTTCAATTAAAACTATCTGGGTTTGTACAAAAATAGGTGGTTCAATTTTCTGAGACGTGGCAATCCACTGATTTAAACGCTGAATATCCTGATTGGATAAACCTTGAATAACATTGTTATCATCAATCCCAATATAAATTTTACCGCCATTTGAATTAGCAAAAGCAGTAATTTCAACTGCTAGTTTGTCAATACTGGCAAAATTGGCTTTAAACTGTTGGGAAGAATCTTCACCTTTTTGAATCGCTTCTATAATATTTTTCATGTTACTTAAATAAGGAGAACTAAACAAAATGCAACGCCATTGGTATCAAGAACCTTATGTTTGGTTAGTTATTTTATTTCCCGCTACCGCTGTAATCGCTGGTATGTTTACAATTTATCTGGCAGTAAGTAGCAATGATGGCTTAGTTGTCGATGATTATTATAAACAAGGGTTAGAAATTAATCGCGTTTTAGAACGCGACAAAGCCGCTGAACTTCATGGTTTAAAAGCTAACCTCAGTTTTATTGGAAAGGAATTTATCAATTTGCAGCTTGATGCAAATCCAAATTATCAATTACCAGCAGAAATCAGTCTCAATTTTAGCCATCATACCCGTTCTGGTTTTGACAAAACCATTACTCTAAAGCGCATGAGTAATAATAACTATCAAGGCAAAATGCCTAAGTTGATACTTGGGGAATGGACAATCACAATACAGGCAGATGATTGGCGATTGTTGAAATCTCTGAATCAGACAAATTAAGAATAGAGTTGTTGCCAAATAATTTGCTCCCATTGTCTGAACCTTGATTTTCAGGGATTAAAAGGATTTACAGGATGGTGGTTAGAACCGATTCATTAAACAATCCTTACAATCCTTATAATCCTTTGTAATCAAGGTTCAGACAATAAATATTCTAGCATGGAGTGCAAGGTAAGCTTGCACTCCGATTAATATAACATCAGTTAATTAATAGTTCCTCAAAATTTCATCATCGGTTTTCTTGACAATAATTCTGCCTGATCGCATAATACAAAAGGCCATTTTTGCTAAAAATACATTATTTCAAGGCATAAAATGAAGAACGATAAGTTAATTAATATCATAAATGACAACCAAGAATATATAGAAAATCTCTTAGGGATTGATAAATTAAAACAGGATATAGAAAATTTAAAGAGAGACAATGAAATGTGGAACTCTTTGTTTAGTAAATTTTTTAAAACCGATAATAGCGGTGAGTTGGAGCAACTCAAAGCCGAAAATCGAGAATTAAAGAGCAAAAATAAAGACTTAAATAAACAGCTAACTAGGTTAAGCAAAGAAAATCGCAATTTAAACAGTGAGTTGGAGCAATTAAACGCTAACTTGCAAGCTTTATTGCGAAAGATTGAGCAAAATCCGCTTGGCAAATTAAAACAGATTTATGATAGTTTGGATGCTACTACAAAAACTGCATTGGAAAATCTGTTTATCGCTGAGGATGAGTTATCTCTTTTTGCCAGCGGTATTTTGCGTATTGGTAAGGTTTGGGATTATGCAGCTTATCTTAGAAAACAGCATAAGGATGCTGAGTTTGAAAAAGTAAAAGAGATTTTTTATCTGCTTTTTGAGATTTTTGAAAAAGTCAAAACTGTCTCTTTGCAACAGGTAAATGTTGGTGATAAGTTTGATATGGACTACTTTAGTAGAGACAATCGCAGCGACAAACAAAGCGGTAAAGTTTCAGAAGTCGTGCTTAAAGGCTTTTTAGAAAATGGCAAAATCGTGAAAAAATCTATTGTAAAGGTGATGTGATGCTGACAAAAATGGTAAATGAGATTTTTTTTGAAACAGATGAGTTAAGTCGTTTAAAAGATGAGTTCATAAGTAGTTTCAATTCTGCTGGTAAAGATAATAGTTCTTTATTGTCACCAGCTCTAAACGCTACATTTGAAAAAATCTCTCCCTATTTGGAAAAACGATTTGTAAAGATGAACAGTGATTACTGTTTTGATAAAAATGTTACTGCTTGCTGGCTTGGGCTTTGTAATGAAAGTTTTTCTTATATGGGTAGGTGGTTTGATAGCGGAACAAAATTAGAAACTGTTTTAAAGGAAATGAGAGGGTTTTATAAGAATAATAAAATTGATATACCAACAAAAGACGAGCTTCTTGCTTTAACAGAGCTTAATGATGCACCTTTTCCTCTTAATAGGAGAAGCCCAGCGAATCCGAGTGAATATATATTGTATAAAACAAACAAGATCGTGCAAGGATTTGATACATATGATAGCTATTTAAGAGATTCTAGTAACGGCCGCACCCGCCCAATCTACCGCCTCTATCAAGAGAACAGCAAAATACTTGATAACAAAAAGATATTTTTACTCTGGATTGCTCATAAGCTAAAACCTATCGGCTTTGAGGATCAGTTTTATAATGCTCTGCTGGGGTTGGATTTTGTGTTAGATGATTTAAAGATTGTAGATATATCTGGAGATTTTACAAACATCAAAGATAGTATAGATAGTGAAAAGTTGGTAGATAAGCTGATAGTAGCGGATAAGTTAAGGGCTGATTTAATTGAATATGATAAAAAAATGTTTTTCGATGTCAACAAAGGCAGTTGGGAAGTCTTTAGAAGATGCCAAG
>JALWSU010000253.1 GCA_026993485.1 Thiotrichaceae bacterium
ACTTTGTTAGCTTTTGGAAGTGATTTCAGTAAAACCAGTGCGAAGTTAGTTAATAAGCTCAGCGAGTTAAAAAAATAACCTCTACATATTGCTTGCTGAGCTAGTTTGTTTTTTTAATGTAGCTAACTAAACCTCCGAGGTTTTGAAAACCTCGGAGGTTTTTGGCTATTTGATAAAATGCTCTGCACTTTTAATCAAACCTTTCTTTTCAGCGTTATTAATCCTGTCTCGTATAGTGCCTTGTAATTATAAATCGATTTCATCAATTAACCGAAAAATTTTTTGCAACAAAATGTCACATAATCTAGCAAAACGATTAGTTAAAGATTCAAACCTATCAAGCTCATCAGGTGTGTAGTTGTCTTTAATACCTATTTCATGACATTTTTGCTCGGAAAACTTCAAGACATTAACTGCCTCATCCAACAATTTTAATTGCTGTTTTAGTAATAGCAGCAAATCTTTGCTCATAGCATAACTCCTTGTTTTAAGGCTATTCGCACAGTTTGCTTAATTATTTTGATTTCAGATTCAGTTAAGCGTAGTGTTGTTTTTTTTCATACAGAGGTGTTGCAAAATAAAACCAATCTTACGGCTTCCATTGTCTGAACCTTGATTACAAAGGATTATAAGGATTGTAAGGATTGTTTAATGAATTGGTTCTAACCACCAACATAGGATTTACGCACTGACAGCAAAAATTATTTAGGTTTTTAAAAAAAACAAACTGTTAAAATTTATAAATTACTTGGAGTCCAAAGCTTTTGCTTTGGACTCCAAGGAGAAAATAGGAGAAAATAGGAGAAAATAGGAGAAAATAGGAGAAAATAACAAAATTCGTTTGTCAATGCGTAAGTCCTACAACAATCCTGTAAATCCTTTAAATCCCTTAAAATCAAGGTTCAGACAATGGGAGCCTACAAAGTAAACGAGAACTGTTGGCACTCAATCCTGCCATTTTACGCTCTAAGAATTTTTTCAAAGGTGGTAAAGCGTCAGTGACTAATAAGCCAAAATTACGTGCAATAACTAATGGTGGAAAACTATTAGAAAATACTTGTACTAACATATTAGTTATGTTGGTAATTTGCTCTTGATCTGGTTTTTGTCGTGCCACATAAGACTGTAAAGTCATGTCACTACCCACATCTTCACCCGCTTTTAAACTGTCTATTATCACTTCGGATAAACTGGCTACATCTCGCAAGCCTAAATTGAAGCCTTGTCCTGCAATTGGGTGCAATGTATGCGCGGCGTTACCAATTATGACAACACGCTGGCGTGTATGCTCTTCAATGCGACTTAGCTGTAAAGGATAGCTATGACGTTGCCCAATTTGCATAAATTGCCCTAAACGCCAGCCAAATTGTTGTTGTAGCGAACTTAAAAAAGTTTGCTCATCAAGTGCCATTACTTCTTCAGTCTTATCACTAGCTACTGTCCAGACTAGGGCGCAATTATTATTTTGTAGTGGCAAAAGTGCTAAAGGCCCTGAGCGCGTAAATCGTTCATAAGCTACATTTTTATGTGGATATTCTAGCGTTACATTGCCTATGATGGCAGTTTGCCCATAATCTATACTGTGGTTTTTAATTCCCAAGTGTTGACGTACTTTAGAATTTCCACCATCTGCTGCTACAAGTAGGCGGGTTTGTAGTGTCTGCGATTGCTTGTCAGAACTGATTTCTATATTAAGTAAGTCATCACATTGATTTATATCTAAAAACTTGGCAGGTGCAATAATATCAATTGCTGAACCTGCTAATATTTCCTTAAGGCTTTCCCCCAAATGGCGAGCGCTGACAACGTAGCCCAAGGCTGGAATTTTTAAATCTTTACTATCTAAATGGGTAAATCCAAAGTGGCCTTGATCAGAAATATGAATCTGCTTAATCGGTGTCGCTGCTGGTGCAATTTTTTTCCACAAGCCTAAGCTACTAAAAATTCGGTGTGAGGCATAGTTTAATGCAATGATCCGATCATCATAACTAGGAGGACGTTTGTCAGTAAACCAAGGGGCTGCCTCAATAATGGCGATTTTTAGGGGTGTCGCCCGTAAGGCGGCGGCGAGACTTGCACCAACAAGTCCGCCCCCAACGATAATAATGTCATAAATTGGTTTATCAGGCATTATAATTTATCGTCCACTTTACCAGTCTAAAAAGTTTTTTAATAAAGTTAAGCCAAGATGTTGGCTTTTTTCAGGGTGAAATTGCACTGCAAAAACATTATCTCGTGCAATTACAGCAGTAAAATCCATCCCACCATAAGAAGTTATCCCATATATAAGGCTACTATTTGCTGGATTAACATAATAACTATGTACAAAATAAAAACGACTATAATTTGGGATATTTAACCAAAGTGGGTGCCATTGCGCCTGTTGGACTTGATTCCAACCCATGTGGGGAATTTTTATACGCTCTCCGCGTCGTTCCTCAACAAAGCGTTTCACTGTTCCAGAAATCCAATTTAAACCAGCAGTACCACCACTTTCTTCGCTGGTTGTTAATAAAGTTTGTAAACCTAGACAAATGCCTAAAAATGGTTTTCTCTCAAGGCTTTGCATAATCGCATCATCAATACCAGTTTTTCTGAGCAAAGTCATACAATTACCTATTGCTCCTTGCCCAGGAAAAACGACTTTATCCGCTTGTTCGATTATATCGACTTTATTACTTACTTGGACTTGCCAGTTTTTACCTGCCACATGTTCTAAAGCTTTACTAACTGAGCGTAAATTGCTCATGCCATAATCAATCACTGTGACGGTTTTCATTCTCTAAACTCTTTAAGATGTACCATAGCATTTCAGATCAATATTTTGGTTTAAACCTCTGAGGTTTTAAAAACCTCAGAGGTTTATTTAAAAAGCTATAGTTTTGATTATTGTGGGAGTTGGGCTTGTTTTTGTTTGAGTTTTTCTTGTATTTGGTGACGTTCAATTTCCTCAGAAATCCAAGAGCGAATTTTAGCCTCTTTGCGTCGAAAAACTACTGGATTTTCTAGGCCAAACATGGCTCTATAAGTCGCAGAAAATGGCAAAAATGGAATAGACGCCAGTACTGCACCAAAGATTATCACGCTAACAATAACAAGAAGGCCATTAGTATCAAGCTGCTGAGGTAAAGTTGCATTCATGACATTTAAAATATTGGATTCTTCCAATACCATCTTAAATTCCGGGTAGAAATCACGAATATTATAGGCTAATGCTGCACTACCAAGCGCAATCGCTACGAGAAAAAAATCGGCAAAGAGACGTATTAAATACCACACAAAATAAATGCTAATAAAAACTGAAATAGCGACAATAATCGGGGATTCCATCAGTGATTCCACAATTTCTTCCTTTTTAAAAATTTGATTAAAACGTATTATTCTACACGTTTTTTTTGATTAATTTTTGATAAAATTCCCTGAAACAATTTATTTGAAACTAAGGGAATATAGTATTTCAGAAAAATAATTTAAGTCTAAACCTCCGAGGTTTTGAAAACCTCGGAGGTTTTTGGCCAAAATCTTTATCTGAAAAGCTATAGTTAATATTATATGTCAGATTTTACTCAGGTGCTATGTATTGAGCCGCGTTTTTCTAAACGTTTTGCCCTAATTTTAATAATAATACATGCTGGAGCATTGTTATTATTGTTACCATTAGCATTACCCATCGCTGTAAAATTGTGCCTAGGATTATTAATCCTAGCGAGTAGCCAATACAGTTCACATAAACATTTGCTCATAATAAAACACCCTCTCTATGGATGTATCTTATACTATGACTACAGTATGCGCTGTCTCAGGCTCAAATTGCAATCAGGTGAAGAACGGCTAATAGCGTCTGGCAGCTATAGTCATCCTCAATGTATTGTTTTAAGAGTTACTGGCGAAAGTGAGGCATTGATTATTTTTCCAGATGCTTTGGATGAGCAGATTTTTCGTCAATTGCGTGTGTTTATGCGTCATGCTAATGATCCAATATCCAATTTAACTTCTCAATAACTGTAGGTAAAAATTATATCGACATCATCAAAAACTCATTTTACCTATTCAGCCGATGAAATTTTCTATGATTTAACCAGTGTTTTCATCACCGAAAGCGGCAATACCAACCTGTTTGTAAAATTCTGCAATCGCTTAAAACCAAATCCTTCGTAGAAAGAAACAGCTTTTTCATTCTTTGCATCAACAACCATGCCTAAAATACCGACTTTTTCCGCCGCCTCCAATGTAGTTTTAAAAGCGTGGAAAATCAGCGCATCACCATAGCCATGCCCCTGGTAATCCTTATCAACAGCAAGCCGGCCCAGTAGCAAAAAAGGAACTTCTTTATAACTGGCTAGCTTAATATCATTCGGCAAGTTATCACGCGCAACATAATGTGCGCTGATTGAATAATACCCAACAACGCGCTTCCCTTCTGCCAAGACGTAAACTTTGGTCAGACTGCGCCGCTGATCCTGATTAGCACCGCGTTGCAAATAAAGGTTAAGAATCTCGACACCACAATCGAAACTCTTACGATCATGTTTTTTGGGATTAAGATGTTCAAATAGCATGGGTAGCGGTAATATCCTTGTATTTTTCCGCCGCCTTCTTCATACGCTCTGTAGGTTCTGGCGAATTATCAATCATATCAAAGAACATATACCAATCCTCTCGCGTAAAGAGTGTTTTTTCATGCTCTGCTATAATCGCTTCAGCTTTTTCACGAATACTATGACGAACAAACTTGCTTTTATCTAATTTCACATAGGAACGAGCACGCTCCATCAAGTCTGCCGTCACAGCATCCATGCGAAACTTTAATGTATCATCTTTTCTGACATTTACAGTCATAACAAATACCTCATCTTTTCTATTTTAGGTATGTATTGTACCCACAAATGTACTCTCAATCAAATATACACAAATAGATTTTGATTACTCGTTTCCAAGCTCTATAGTGTTACCCAATTTAGTTAAGTACAAACCTGACAGGTGTTTAAAACCTGTCAGGTTTAATTTATGTTGAAATTTCAAATATATACGATGTTTTTAAAATCTTGGGGAGCTTTTGTAATAAACCTACGAGGTTTTAGAAACCTCGTAGGTTTGCCCATCTTGTAAGTCCTACCACAGCTAAGCTAAAATATCCCAAACTCACAAACAAAAAAAA
>JALWSU010000254.1 GCA_026993485.1 Thiotrichaceae bacterium
TAACAAACCTGCCAGGTTTTTAAAACCTGGCAGGTTTAATCGCTGTAACAAACCTGCCAGGTTTTTAAAACCTGGCAGGTTTAATCGCTGTAACAAACCTGCCAGGTTTTTAAAACCTGGCAGGTTTGGCTTAACTTAAGGGCAGTGAAGCAGGAGCTTGGGAACGAGAACCAATCACAGTTCAGACAATTATCTGAACTGTGATTTCTGTGATTAACTAATAGACTTTGATAAAAAAAACTAATAAAAATCATAGTTAATCATTTAATCACAAAAATCACAGTTCAGATTGATTCAAACAATTCTCGCAATTTCCCGATTAACCTGCCAATATAGCCACACGGCACTATAAATATTATAGGCTAAGAACAAAAACGATAGTGTGAATGCTATACTGGCAATTGAATTTAGATAAGAATATGGTAAAAGGATTGCAGCAATTAAAAGTCCAAAGGCAAGCATGTATAGCCAGAACTGATAACGTGCTTGTTTGTCTGGTATAATTTTCTTCATATTTGGAACTTTTATCCTTTTCATTGGGTTATTCCCTTGTTGGTTTTGTAGATGTAGCCAGACTAAAAATGGCAGAATTTTATATAACATGCCTTGAATCACTGGTAGTACAAAGCCGACAATAAATAAAGTTATTAATAAAATTGAGTCAATCTTTGCTAACCATAAAATCACACTTAATAATAAGCTTAGCATTCCTACTTGCCAATAATTTAGGGTTATATCAGGCAATTTTCGCAGTCGACGTTTTTGGATAGTTAGGGTTGCTATTGCAAAGCTGCTTAATCCTATTCCGATTATTCCCATCAAGATTTGTGGTACTAGAACTGGTACTTGATTAAAAAGTGCTAAGAGATAAAAACTTGTCCACAGTAATAAACTTAAAAAAATCAATGGAACTAGCCAGTGTGTCAATCGCGTAGGATAGGCTGGGGTAATTTGGAACATTGGCACGACTTGATAGGCTACTCCAATAAGCAGTAATACAATCCAACCGATTAATCCCCATGTCAAATGTAAATCCGTTAAAATTTGAGGAAAGGGCAGATTTATTTTAAAGCCAAATAGCATTCCTAGCCCGATACCTAGTATTGCTGTTACTGCTAAGGCTGTTAATGCTAAGCTCATTGCGGTGAAAATGGGATTGCTATCTTTTATCCGAATTAAACAATAGCCGACAAGGCTGATAAATCCTATAAAACTTATTCCTAATAGAATCACAGCGGATTGCATCATTAGCCAATTATAGCTGTTGAGAAAACCAGCGACTAAGCTTAAAATTCCTAAAGTTAGTGATATATGAAGTATATTACTGACTAAAATTGGATGTGGAACTGGAGAAGCTGCAAGTACGGCTAATAATTGCAGCATTGCTCCGAACATCACCATTGTAATAAAGCCCAGTGTTAATAAATGAGTCAGTGCTAGTGTGTGTATATTCCACCGATTATCAAATAGTTCCCCGCCGTAGTAAAGCAATAGCAGACTCGCTAAAATCCCAAATAGGGGGGCGGTTAAAAAAAAACGTACTGGAACCGATAATGGTGGAGTTTGTTCTAATGAAAGCAGGGTGGCATTCATGCGAATTTGGCTCCATTGCGAGCTGCTGCCTCTGCTTGAGCATCAGTATTGCGCCAAATGTAAACTTCAATTTGCACATCCTGTCCTTTTTGGGTTAGCCACGCATAACCTTTTTCTGTCAAAATGGGATAAAGCGGCTGAGGTTCCATACGGTGCAAGACTCGCAGATATTCGCCAGCTTGCAAGTTTGGAATCGTGGCTAAAATACGTTCCAAAGGTTCACAAGGTTCCAAATGACTAACATCTAAAACCTGCTCCGCTGTCATAGCTGATCTCCTTTTTGTTGCATTTCCTGAATGACAGTGGGTGCATCATGCTGTAAGACTCTATCACTCAGCGGATAGAGCATGTGTTCTTCTTTACCATTGTGTTGTTGCATCAACATTAATAAGGTTTCAGATAAGCCCAAATATTCATCACTATCTTGCTGAGTGAGACTTTCTTCCATGTCGCTAAAAACTTGACGCATTTGTTGATGTTCCATCCGCATAACTTGTGTTGGGCCGATTTGTTGTCCGATGCGTTTTTCAACGGTGGGAAATAATACTTCTTCTTCCATCGTAAAATGTCGTTCCATAGCGGCTTTAAAGTTAGCAAAATTTGTAGTCGCACGCTCCCAATCATTTTTAGCAACACTTTCTTCAGCTTTCGCAAAGAGTTGATCACAACGTGAGTGATCATGGCTGAGTGTATGGGCGATAGTTTCCATTTAGGCTCCAATAAAATATTGTTTTTTTTTGAATTATGTACTGATGTTACGCACTTTATTATACACAAGGGCAACCACAAGGGATTGCCCCTACCAACGAAGTAACGAAGTAAACTGCGATGTAGGGGCAATTCGGTTGCCCATCAATTAATACTTATTTAGTAAAATATTCGCGTGTCAATTTAAATATGACTGGACTAAGCAATAACAAGGCTATTAGGTTGGGAATTGCCATTAAGGCGTTTAAGGTGTCTGCAACTAACCAGGTGAATTTTAAATCTCCCATTGCGCCAATTGGTATGACAATTATCCATAAGAGCCGAAAGGGGATGATGGATTTTACCCCAAATAGGTATTCAATACATTTTTCGCCGTAAAAGCTCCAGCCTAATAGGGTTGTAAATGCAAAAACTACCATGCCAAATGTAATCACATAGGAACCAAAATGAGGTAGAGCATGTTCAAAAGCTGCTGATGATAAGGGTGCGCCATCTATGCCGGTTTGCCATACGCCTGAAATAATAATTACTAAACCTGTGATTGTGCAAATAATTAGTGTATCAATCAAAGGATCAAGCATAGCTATAACACCTTGTCGCACTGGATTATTGACACTAGCTGCGGCATGGGCGATTGGTGCGCTACCTAAACCAGCTTCATTAGAAAATACTCCGCGTGCGACACCAAAGCGAATGGCTGCCCAAACGGCTGCGCCAGCAAATCCGCCTGTTGCTGCAATTGGAGTAAAGGCATGAGTAAAAATTAGTTCAAAAGCTTTAGGTATTTCTGAGATATTAAGTGCTAGAATGATAATTCCGCAGATAATATATAAGATTGCCATTATTGGCACGATTTTTCCTGCTACTTCTGCAATCCAACGAATGCCGCCAATTAAAACTAGTCCAACTAAAATACTTAAAATTAATCCGGTTATCCAAGTTGGTATTTGAAATGAGGAATGCAAAACGTCTGCAACTGAATGGGCTTGTACACCATTACCAATGCCAAATCCAGCGATTGCACCAAAGAACGCAAAAACTGTACCTAACCATAGCCATTTACTACTTAATCCGTTTTTAATGTAATACATGGGGCCGCCAACATGATTGCCTATTTCATCAGTTTCGCGGTAGTGTACAGCACAAACTGCTTCTGAATATTTTGTTGCCATGCCGACTAATGCTGTACACCACATCCAAAATAAGGCTCCGGGGCCTCCTAGAGCAATTGCAGTGGCTACCCCAGCAATATTACCCGTACCAATAGTTGCGGATAGTGAAGTCATTAGGGCATTAAATGGGGTAATATCACCTGTTCCGCTGCCGACACGCCCTTGCCAGAGAATCTGAAAACCATGCCCTAATTTACGAAATGGCAAAAATCGTAGCCCTAGCATCAAATATAAGCCAGTGCCAAGAATTAGGGTTAGCATCAGCGGACCCCAAACTATGCTATTTAATTCCTTGATATATGGAATAATAATAGTGATTAATTTTTGTATTGATTCATCCATTTTGTTGAGTTCCTTTATTGCTCGGAGTGCAAGCTTACCTTGCACTTAATATTTTTGGAATTGGAGTGTGTAATTTCAGTTAGTTAGTCTTCTTGGTAGCTGCAAATAAAACCAAGTAACCGACAATGGCTGCTATCAATGAGGCTAATAAAACACTTAAACGTACTTCGTTCATATATTCTGGTTCGGTAAACGCTAAGGAACCGATAAAGAAGCTCATAGTAAAACCAATTCCACATAAAATAGATACGCCATATAAAGTTATCCAAGTTGCGCCTTTAGGCATTTTCGCAATGCCTAATTTTATAACTAGCCATGTTAATAGAAAGACTCCCAGTTGTTTACCAAAAAATAAGCCTAGCACTATGCCTAATGGTACCGATTCCCAAAGTATATTTAAGCTCATTCCGTCAAAAGAAACTCCTGAATTTGCAAAGGCAAAAATCGGTAAAATGCCGTAGGCAACCCAAGGATGTAGTCCTTCTTCAAGTCTGTGTAGGGGACTATGTCCGTGACTATCCTTTTCATTTGGGATGACAAAGGCGAGCGCAACGCCTGCTAGGGTTGCATGAATCCCAGATTTTAGTACGAAAAACCATAAAAATAGCCCAATAATTAAATAAATTTTTAGACTGAGTTCCCCTTTCCAGTGGAATAAGATGCTGGGCAATGCTAAGGTTATTGCAGCTAGGGCTAAATAATAAATTTGCAAGTCTCCAGAATAAAATATTGCGATAATAATAATCGCACCTAAGTCATCTATGATGGCTAATGCCATTAAAAACAGTTTTAAAGACAAAGGTACCCGACTGCCCAATAAGGCTAGTACGCCCAATGAAAAGGCAATATCAGTCGCCGATGGAATCGCCCATCCATTTAATGTTATTGGGTTGCCCCAGTTAAATGCTACATAGATTAGCGCAGGTACTGCCATACCTCCTATTGCTGCAATTGTGGGTAAAACTACTTGAGATGGTTTGGCTAATTGCCCTTCCAGCATTTCGCGTTTCAATTCCAAACCGACAAGTAGAAAAAATAAAGCCATTAAGCCGTCGTTAATCCAAAATTCGATTGGCTTAATTTCAATATTTTGTATTGAAAATGAATGATGTAACAAATTGGCGTAGAAATGCTCCCAAGCACTATTGCTCATTAATAATGCTATTATTGCTCCAATTAACAATAAAATACTACTGGCAGATTCCAGTTTAATGAATTTTTCAAAAGCTTTTAGAAAAGAATTTAGCATAATTTATATGAATCCCTAGAGTTTCTCGTTCCCACGCTCCAGCGCAGGGCAACCACAAGGTATTGCCCCTACAAACAGTGATGTAGGGG
>JALWSU010000255.1 GCA_026993485.1 Thiotrichaceae bacterium
GCGGTTTGCATACTTGGATAGCAGATAAAATCTTGAATATATTCCCGAATACTGCTCGCGGAATTATTACATCATTAGCCCTAACTTCGGGATTACTCAGCGCAATTCTTTCTAATACAACAACAACCTTATTACTCATTTCTATAGCCTTATTTATCTCCGATGAGCCAAAATTGAAAATGCGTTTTGCTCTCGCCATCGCCTATGGTGCTAGTGTCGGCGGTATTTTAACCCCGATTGGTACGCCACCAAATTTGATTTTGCTGGGTATTATGGATGATAAGGGAATGAATCTAATCCCATTTGTTCAATGGATGTGGATGTTGGCGCCGCTGGGATTTGTAATGTTTATCGTGATTAATTTGGTACTTAGTTATGGAGTTGGAAATATAAAAATTGCACGTCAAGCTGAGAAACAGCTTTTAAATGTTGAGCAAAAACAGGTTTTGGGCATTTTGGCTGCTATGATTGTCTTATTATTAGTCAATGCTCCAATTAAGCCTTATTGGAATGGCTTGGGATTGAGTGAACCCTTAATTTTGCTAAGTGCGGGTTTATTACTATTTATACCCCCCTTTAATTTGTTAAATTGGACAACAGATAAAGATAAAATTCCTTTTAATATCATGTTCTTATTTGGAGCAGGTTTTGCAATTGCTAAAGCCTTTTCTGCAACTGGATTAGCGAATGAACTCGCCTTATATCTGGTTCAATTAACAACATTGCCTTCATTATTACTTTTGATTGTTGTTGCAATATTAATCACCTTTACAACCGAAATTACGTCTAACACTGCACTTATATCAATTATGCTCCCCATTATTTACTCTTTTGCTGAGCAAACTGGTATTAATACCACCCTATTTATGATGGTTGGCACTATTTGTGCCAGTTACGCTTTTATGTTGCCAATTGCTACTCCGCCGAATGCCATCGCTATGAGTAGCGGCGTTGTAGATGTAAAAACCATGATTAAATATGGTTTAATTTTAAATGTTATTGGGATTTTTTTAATTGTTATGGTAGCCAAATTGTTTTGGCAAAATTTATTATAAATGAAAGCAGAAAATCCTCTCTTTTTGCCTAATTTTTGCGATGGCTACACAATATTTATTAGCATTCTTGTGACAGAACTACTTGCTTTTGCGCTAGTTCTAGCTCCACTGAACTATGATTGGGAAACTCTCAAAAACGATATACTAAGTGATTTAGCAATGCTATCTTTATTTATGCAATGGCTAACACTAGCTAGTTTAGGATTATTATGTATCGCCCGCAGATGGTTAAGCCGTTTAAGTAGTGAGATAATGGTTGCCATTATTAGTTATTTGCTGATTTTGATAGTTACATTAGTAATCAGTGAAATAGCTTGGCAATTCCAAGAAAATCCTTTAGTAGTAAATCAACTTACAAATGTAACAGAACATCATTTTTTTTTGTTGCGTAATTTAGCACTTAGCGCGATTTTCAGTGCTATAGCCTTGCGTTATTTTTATATTCAACATCAGTGGAAAAAACAAATGGAGGCTTTAGCTAGTAGTCGTGCGGAAGCTTTGCAAGCGCGTATTCGTCCACATTTTTTGTTTAATTGTATGAATACTATTGCTAGTTTAATCCGTTTTAAGCCAGCAGTAGCAGAAGAGGTAGTAGAAGAATTTGCGGATTTATTTCGTGCTAGTTTGGCAGAAGGAAAAACCTATATTACTTTTAAAGAAGAACAAAAATTATGCCAAGAGTATTTACACATTGAAACTTTACGTTTGGGTGAGCGTTTGCAAGTTATTTGGCAAGTGGAAGATATACCTGAAGATGCCCTTTTACCACCACTGAGTTTGCAACCAATATTGGAAAATGCGGTTTATCATGGCATACAACTTTCAACTGAGGGCGGTTTGATTCAGATTAAGGGGCATTTTGATGGTAAACAAATAACACTAGATATTGAAAATCCTTTATCTGATACAGCTTCTCCGCATCATGGTAATTGTATCGCGCAAAAAAACATTGAGCAACGTTTATTGATTTTTTATGGCAAACAAGCGAATTTAAGCGAACACAGACAAACTAATACTTACCATGTAATTTTAAGTTTTCCTTATAAAACTCAATCGAATGAAAATACTTATAGTCGATGATGAACCCTTAGCACGCGCTCGCCTACGCGCTTTAGTTGACGAATTAGGTTGTTGCGAAATAGTTGCTGATGTTGGAAATGGCAATGAGGCTTTAAGTGTAGCTCATGCTTTTCAACCAGAAGTTATTTTGCTAGATATTCGTATGCCGGGCATGGATGGGATGGAAGCAGCTCAACAATTTGCACTTCAGCATCCAGCCCCAGCTATTATTTTTACAACTGCTTTTAGCGAACATGCTGTAGAAGCCTTTGAATATCATGCTGTGGACTATTTATTAAAGCCGATTCGTAAAGAGCGTTTAGAACAAGCCCTGCAACGTGCTTATAGTTATTTACAAACTCAATCTCCTTCAAGCAGCATACAAATTGGAACGCCGAAGGCGCGTACTCATATTAGTTACCATTTTCGTAGCGAAACGCGCTTAATTCCAGTTAATGAAATTTATTATTTTTCGGCAGAGCAAAAATATGTGGTTGTACATTGGGCAGAGGGAGAGGCACTGATTTCGGAGTCTTTGAAAGAATTAGAACAAGAATTTGCCGGACAATTTTTACGCATACACCGTAGTACGCTAGTTGCAATGAGGCAAATTAGAAGTTTAAGTAAAGACAAAAAAGGCCGTTCCTATATTCACCTGAAAGCACTTGAGAAACCTTTAGAAGTGAGTAGACGGCATTTACCTGAAGTAAAAAAATTATTAAAAGATATGCGGATCAGTTAAAACAAACCTACGAGGTTTATAAAACCTCGTAGGTTTATTAGTTTTGAAAACATCGAAGTCTTTCGATTCTTACATTTTAAAACCCAAAACAGTTACATCATCCTGTCTCTCATGATCACCTTTATAATCATTGAAAACCTCAATCAGTTTCTCAGGTTGTTTTTCAAATGGTAGCTGATAAATTTCCATAAGTAGTTGTTTAAAATGCTTCTTTCCAAAAGGAAAACCTCTTTCTCCACCCAATTGATCTAGAAAACCATCTGTTGTCAAATAGAAACTCATACCATTTTTAATCTTAATAGTGTGCGTAGTAAATTTAAAATCCAGCTTAGCTTTTTTGTAACCTAAACTCTGTTTGTCACCATTAATCATTTCTAATTTATCATTATTAATGTAAAACAATGGCTGTTTCGCTCCTGCAAATAGCAAGATTTTATCTTGTGGCTTAACCCAACAAATAGCCGCATCAAGACCATCATCTGAACGCGCATAATCAGTATCTTGTTGCAGCGAAGTTTTAACCATAAAATTCAGTCGTTTCAGAATATCAGCAGGATTATGGCAACTTTCAGTCTGCGTAATTTGCCGTAAACTAGTAGAAGCTACCATAGTCATAAACGCCCCAGGTACTCCATGCCCAGTACAATCTATAATCGCCACTATAAACCCATCATCAAACCATTCGGTGTAATATATATCTCCACCTACAATATCTCTAGGCATCCAAAGGAAAAAACTTTCAGGTAAATATTTCTTTACCTGTTCTTGATTTGGTAATAAAGAAGATTGTATGATTTCGGCATACTTAATGCTGTCCATTACCTTTTTATTAGCTTCAGTCAATTGCGCCGTGCGTTCTTCTACTTTCTGTTCTAATGTACGATAAAGTAAAGCATTTTCCAATGAAATCGCTGCTTGAGATGATAAAATGTTAAGTACTTCTAAACGATCAGCAGTAAAAGCCTCAGTAGTTAAATTGTTTTCCAAATACAAAATACCCAACAATTTCCCTTGATTAAGAAGTGGCGCACATAAGATAGATTTACTCTCATTTTTAATAATATAATGATCTTTAGTAAACTTACCCTCGTGACTAGCGTCATCCAAAACTACGCTTTCTTTAGCACGAGTAACATAATTTATCAGCATGGTAGGCACTTTATTGACTTCAATAGGCTGTGAGTGTAAAACCTTGAGTTTTTCTTCACTACCCTCTGCTTCAATAAGCCATTCACCATTATTTCCCAAAATCAAACAACCCCATTGAGCTCCAGCATTTTCGAGAACAATTTTCATTAAAGTTTCGAGTAAACGAGCTAAATCAATCTCTCCTGCAATAGCTTGAGAAGCTTTTAAAACGCTAACAAAATCAAACACGTTATTTCCACCAGTTCTCGTCAAAGTAGTGACATTCGTAGTAACTGAATAACTACTTACAGAAGAAGTTTTACTTTTTCTCTTTATTTGTGGAAAACGAGTTTCTAAATCAGTAACTTTAGCAATAGCACCCCAGCGGGCATAGGCATTTTTGGCTTCACGTAAATGGTAATTTGCTAAACGATGCTGCTCTTTAATTAAATAAAATTGACCAGCTAATTCGTAAGCTAAAGCTTCTTCATTGATATATTCATTTTCATGCGCTAAGCGAATTGCTTGATCATAATTTCCTATAGCCTTCTCATCTTTACCTAAAACGCGAGCTAGTTCAGCTTCTACCAAATAAAATTTGTGTAGATAGTTCATAGGAGCGTGATGCGCCCATTTTTTCATTTTCCTTTGGTTAGCCGCAACTTTTTTCAGGAAACTCCTTTGTTTAGATTTGTTTACCTCTGGAAATAAAGCTAATCTGGCAAGAGAATCATAAAAATAGAATATTGGTACTAGTACCATTCCAAGTATTCCTTCCAAATTTTTTTCTATTTCATTCGCACTTTCAATTGCTTGGGTATAGGCATGAAATAGATAGCAGAGAGTTAGCTTGTTACAATGGAAATAGCCAATAGCAGTCATATTATTTAATTCATGATAATGCTGGAGCATTTTCTGCTCGCCTTCATGGTTACTACTTAAGCAAGTTGGATCAGTAGTTTTTCCCATCATGTTCTTGATGACATAACTATATATTTCAGGTACATACCAGGCCGAACCTTGCTTGATTTGTTTGGTAATTTCAGAGCTATGCTCTACCGTAATTTCTTTTTCAATGAGGCTAAGTTCTTCACCAGC
>JALWSU010000256.1 GCA_026993485.1 Thiotrichaceae bacterium
TCGGAAATTCCTTTATTAGTAGGGATTGACTACGAGGGCGGAGTTGTAAACCGATTGCCGCAAAAATATGGGTTTCCAACCACAGTTTCGCATCAACATTTAGGTAAAAAAAATGATCCGTCTCTCACGAAACTGTATGCAACTTTAATGGCGCAAACCTTAGCTAATCTTGGTATTAACCTTAATTTTGCTCCTGTTGTTGATGTCAATAAAAATCCGAATAATCCTATGATTGGCAAACAAGAGCGTAGTTTTTCCGATGATGCTTTAATTGTCACAAAACATGCTAAAGCATTTATTCAAGCACATCACAAGGAAAATATTCTTTGTGTATTAAAGCATTTTCCTGGATATGGTAGCGCAAAAAATGATTCACATCTTGGGATGGTTGATGTAACAAAAACTTGGTCAAGCATGGAACTGTTACCTTATCAACAGTTAATTAGAGCTGGCTTAGCAGATGCTATTATGACGGCGCATATAATTAATAAAAGACTTGATCCACAAATGCCTGCCACTCTTTCTAAGCCAACAATCACTGGGTTATTGCGCCAAAAATTAGAATTTCATGGAGTGGTTATTTCTGATGATATACGCATGAAAGCGATTAGTAATCATTATGGGTTGGAAACTGCAATTGGGAGAGCAATAGATGCTGGGGTTGATATTATTATGATTGGTAATAATACTGGGCATTTTGAACCAGATATTGCGAAGCGTGTTACTCTTATCATCAAAAATTTAGTTCAAAAAGGTAAGCTCAGTGAAGCGCGTATTGATGAATCTTATCGGCGTATTATGGAATTAAAACAAGGAATTAGGAAAATAAGTTAAGCAATAAAATCAGACCTCCGAGGGAGGTCTTTAGGGATGTGTTAAATAAATTTTAAGCCGCAGGATAACCGATTTCATCTAAAAAATCGGTTATCCGTGTCCAAGCTAGGATTAATTCATCCCATTCGATTGTAACAGTTTTGGAATCTATGTCAGCTTTAACTGAAGTAACTCCGTCTAATTCAGCTAGTTCTCGTTCAATAGTGCTAGTGCAGTGTCCACAATTGATATTGTTCACTTTTACGGTTTTAGTTGCCATTTTATAAATCCTTGTTGGTAAATTAATAATTTTTCTGGGGGTCTCTACTTCTTAATAATTTTTAACGGATAATTCGGCCACTTTTTCTTAAGCTGCTGGTAGATAAGCTTTGCTTCTTCTAAGTTATAAGCAGTTCCTTGCCCAGGTTTTAACCAACCATTCCCTGACCATTCAGGTGGTGAATTAGGATTAAACATCAAGGAAATAACATAGCTTTGCTTAGAACTTGATGCTTTTTCAGAGTTTTTGAAAGCATTTTGTTCTTCGTTGTCCATTTGTGCTAATTCTTTTTCCAGCCTTTCAGTTTCAGGATTATCTCGTTGGAACTCGCTGGATTGATGAGTTTTAATCCTATATTTTTCAATTCGATTTAATTCGTCTTCAAGTCTTCGCACTTCATCATTAAATGATTGGAGTTTATCTAAAGCATAATCTTGATTTTCTTGTTCTTTTTCCAATAATTTTAGACGTTTTTCAATCTCTTCTTTTGTTATCATTGTAATTAGTATCCCTTATTTTATTTATCAAAATAACTTAGCGTATTATTATTATGTTAGACACTATCAAACATTTGCGTGATGTTGAGATTTTTTCTGACTTAGATGTACATTTTGCTACTTTTATAACCAGCCTTTCTGATAATAAAAAGGACAAACTATTATTGTTAGGAGCAGTACTAGCTAGTCATTTTACCTCACTTGGCTCATCTTGCGTAGATTTAAAGCGACTAGCTGAAGACAAATTTTTTCCACTACAATCTGAGGCTGGCATCAAAAGCCTATCTTGTCCCAATTTCAAGCACTGGGTAGCTGCATTACAAAAATCTAGTGTTGTTGGTAAACCTGGCGATTATACTCCGTTAATTCTTGATAAGCATCGCTTATATTTGTATCGCTACTGGGAATATGAAAAACAACTAGCTGCACAAATACTGGTTCGTTGTCATCAGCAACGTGTTGATGTTAATCATAACATATTAAAAGCTGGTTTATCCCGCTTATTTCCGCTCCAAACCGATCAGCAATCTGTTGCCGCAAAAACAGCAGTATTACACAATTTTTGCATAATTTCAGGTGGGCCAGGGACAGGAAAAACCTCAACAGTTGTTAAAATTATAACATTGTTGTTAGAACAAAACCCAAATTTGCGTATTGCATTAGCGGCACCGACTGGTAAAGCGGCTGCGCGTTTACAAGAGACGGTTAAGCAAGAAACTTTTACAATACACCGCTTATTAGGGAGCAAGCCTAATTCGCATCATTTTCAAAGTCATGCTGATAATAGATTATTATATGATGTCGTGATTATTGATGAAGCCTCGATGGTTGATTTAGCCTTGATGGCTAAACTTGCACAATCCATACCAAAATCCGCCCGCTGGATTTTGCTGGGTGATAAAGATCAATTGGCTTCTGTAGAGGCGGGTACAGTGCTTGGTGATATTTGTGAAGCGACAAGGCTGAAACGGAATGTCATTTTTTTAGACAAAAATTATCGCTTTGGGGAGCAGAGTGGTATTTGGGCATTGGCACAAACTGTTAAGCAGGGTAAAGCTGATAAAGCCTTATCTATTTTGAAATCTAAACAATATCCTGATGTCAATTGGCATTCTATATCTTCATCAGATTATTTGCCAGTTCCTCTAATTGAGCAAATTGTGCTGAATTTTTCCCGTTCCTTACGAGAAAAACAGCCAGAAAAATTATTAGAACTATTTGAAAAAAAACGGATTTTATGCGCCATGCGTCGAGGGCCTTATGGTGTTGAAGCCGTCAATCATAAGATTGAAGACGAATTGCGCCGCAAGGGATTAATACGAGTCAATAGTCGTTGGTATCATGGTTGCCCGATTATGATTACGCGCAATGATTATCAACTGCAATTGTTTAATGGTGATGTTGGTATCATACTTAAAGGGGATAATTATAAATTACAAGCCTTTTTTCCCTCGCCAGATGGTAAAATTCGTGCCTTTTGGCCTAATCGTTTACCTGAACATGAAACCGTTTATGCTATGACGATTCATAAAAGTCAAGGTTCTGAATTTGAACAGGTTTTAATTTTATTACCCGATCAATTTTCCCCGGTTTTGAGTCGAGAATTAATTTATACGGGGATTACTCGTGCGAAAAAGTATGTAAGTATTTGGGGAACTGAGCAAGTATTTAAGGCAGCGGTTTTACAAAAAATCGCGCGTTCATCTGGATTGCGTGAGCAATTATCAGCCTGAAAATTAATCCAAAATCGCATATTTTTTTATTCTATATAATAATGTATCCCGCGTTAAACCTAATAATCGCGCGGCTTTACTACGATTACCATAGGTTTTCTGAAGTGCTTGGCGAATTAGTTCAATTTCTAGTTCTTTTAAATTAATGCCAGTATCGGGTAAATTAAATCCATTAGTATTATGAATTAAGGCAGTTTTATCAGCCTGAAATTCAAGGGGTAAATTATCTGGTTCAATGGTTTTGCCACTGAAAAATATCAACATGCGTTCACAAAAATTGTGTAATTCTCGAATATTGCCCCTCCATGTATGGCGACGTAATACTTTTATAGTTGCTTTACTATAATGCGGTGTTGCTAACTTATGGCGTTGTGCTAATTTTTTGGTGAAAGTTTGCAATAATAGTTCTAAATCGTCGATGCGTTTGCGTAACGGGGGTAATTCTAAAGGGACTATATTTAAACGATAATATAAATCTTGTCGAAATTCGCCTGTTTGCATTTGTGCATATAAATCACGATTGGTTGCGGCGAGAATACGGGTATCAATTGTTTCTACACTGGTTTGGCCAATTTTTTGGCATTCGCCAGTTTCTAAAAAGCGTAACAGCTTGGCTTGAATAGTTAATGGTAGTTCTCCAATTTCATCTAAGAATAAGCTACCACCATGCGCTGCTTGAATTCGCCCTTGTTGATCAGTAATTGCTCCAGTAAAAGCCCCTTTTCGATGCCCAAAGAGTTCGGATTCGGCTAAATTTTCTGGTAATGCGGCGCAGTTGATTGTGATAAATTGTCCTTGCGCTCTACGGCTATGTTGATGAATAGCTTTTGCAAGCAGTTCTTTACCTGTTCCAGTTTCACCTAAAATCAGTACTGTAGCATCTGTCATGGCTGTTAGACGCGCAGCGCGAATAATAGTTGCAAATTCACCAGAATTTCCTAATAAATTTTGCTCAAAGAAGTTTGGCATGTTTTGTTTCTCGTGTGATTTTTTTCTCAAGTGATAAAATAAATTTGTTAATATTTATAAGTACTGAATCATAAGTTTTAGCCTAAATTGGGCAACCACAAGGGATTGCCCCTACCATCCTGTAGGGGCAATCCCTTGTGGTTGCCCTTTAGCGAAACTAAAATTTGTGGTTCAGTACTTATAATAACGGACATTCATCACAGCCTTATAAAAACGGTGTGTTGAATGTAGGCGATTCAGATAATTTACTATTTTACTTGATTTTTTTATTTTTTTTCTACTACACAAGGTGAAAATGAATACATTAAGTTTGCGGGAAGCCACATATAATTTGCCTAATATCATAGAAAATACCATCAAAAATTCTGATGAAACGCTGATAGTCACTGACTATGGTGCGGTTATGATGATAGATAAGGAATATTGGGAAGAGATACAAGAAACTTTAACTTTACTCAGTGACAAAAAATCACTCGCAGCTTTATTGGAGGGACATCAATTAAGAGATAAAGGTATCACACCGCCAGGCAAAACAATAGATGAGGTCTTTAATGACTTATAAAATTAACATACTTCCTAATGCCGAAGATGATCTTGAATGGTTTAGAAGCAAATCAAAAAAAGATTATCTTAAATGTTTTGATTTGGTTAGAGCCACAGCTATCGCCCCAAGAAATGGAATTGGAAAACCAGAGCGGCTCAAGTATTTTGATAAAGAAGTGTATAGTCGGCGGGTAAACCATAAAGATAGGATGATTTACACGATTTATGAAGATGAATAC
>JALWSU010000257.1 GCA_026993485.1 Thiotrichaceae bacterium
GTTTACAGCATATTCTAAATGAATATAATCCAACGATTGCAGATAATACCAATAATGCTGATTATTGGAAACAGCTATTTTGTTGGCCAACTGGGATTATTATTAAGCCCAAATTGGGTATAATTTCGCCTATTTATCCAAGCAATTTTTTTTTCAGCACTGGGCATTGGAAAGGTTTAGAAAAAAAAAGCCGTTGGTTTGTTAGCCCAAAATTACGGCAATATTTGCCCAAAGAGGAGCAAGCTGCTTGGATTAATTATTTTAATATTTGTATTCTCCTAGCTCGTGCTATTAGGCGGTTACATTTTGCTGGTTTGGCGCATTCCGATTTATCTGATAATAATGTTTTAATTGATCCTGCATCGGGGCAAATGCTGATTATTGATCTTGATTCTATTGCTATCCCACCGATATTTCCGCCCTTTGTTGAAGGTACGCCTGGTTATATTGCCCCTGAAGTACTCGCCACCATTCCCTTAGCTGCAAGTAATCCGCAAAAGCAATTAGCCAATATTCGCACTGATCAACATGCGCTGGCAGTATTAATTTATGAATACCTACTTAATCGTCATCCGTTGCGGGGCAGAAAAGTCCATTCTCTGAACTCGGTTGAAGAAGATGAGCGACTCAGTATGGGAGAAAAAGCCTTATTTATTGAACATCCAGAAAATTCTTCAAATTATCCAATTGAACCGCTTAAAGTACCAGTTACTGCACTCGGATCAGAATTAACCACTCTTTTTTATCAAGCCTTTATTAGCGGATTACACGCGCCTGAGAAAAGACCAACTGCCTATCAATGGGAAAAAGCTTTAATCAAAACTTGGAATTTATTATATCCTTGTCCTAATCGGGATTGTAAACAACAATGGTTTATAATAACAAAACCAGCAAACCAGATAATTTGCCCATTTTGTGGAACTCCGATTAAAACAACTGTTCCCATTTTAAAAATACTGAATAAAAAGGGATTTGTGCAATGGGAACTAGCTGTTTATAATGGACAAAGCTTATTGTCGTGGCATGTTTATGATAATATTTATCCTACTGAACATAATTTCGATAAGACAGTTCAAGCCTATTGTCTTTTTTCTCAGGGAAAATGGTTATTAATTAATAAGGCTTTACAATCTATGATTTCACCAACTGGGCAGAGAGTTGATATTAATAAAGCAGTAGAACTTAAGGCGGGGGTACAAATACAACTTTCTCAGGCAGCGCATGGTTGTGTTGTTGAGGTCGGTCCACTGGGCGGGGGAAAATGTCATCCCAACAGGGAGGGCTATTGATGAAGAACCACGCATTTGGAAAATCGTTTCGGTATATCAATAGTAACTTCTCAAGAACTGTAGGTAAAAATTTTACACTTAAGTAAGTGAGATTTTGGAGTTCAAGCTTACCTTGAACTCCAAACGAAACGAAGTAAGCGTAGCTAATATATCACTTTATTCTTGCACTGGTACTTAACTAATATATTGAGTTGGATCAACTACACCCAAGGCACGAAATCCTTCAGCGCGTAAACGGCAAGCATCGCAAACGCCGCAGGCATGAGCTTGAATTGGCTGATAACAAGATACGGTTAAACTATAGTCTACTCCTAAATTTAGCCCTTGTTTAATAATTTCGGCTTTGGATAAATTAATTAGTGGGGTATGGATTTTGAATGGATGTCCTTCTACCCCTGCTTTGGTGGCAAGATTAGCCATTTTTTCAAAAGCCTGAATAAATTCTGGACGACAATCTGGATAGCCTGAATAATCGACTGCATTCACGCCAATAAATAAATTAAAAGCTGATAATACTTCAGCCCAAGCTAATCCTAAGCTTAAAAAAACCGTATTACGCGCTGGTACATAAGTAACTGGAATTTTATTAGCTGCAACGCCAGTTACAGGCACATCAATATGAGTATCTGTCAATGCCGAGCCGCCAATGCTGTCTAAATTGAGATGAATCAATTTATGTTCAATAACACCTAAATGTTTGGCGACTTTGTTAGCAGCTTCTAATTCCAGCCGGTGACGTTGCCCATAGTCAAAACTGAGGGCATAGCAAGCATAGCCTTGTGATTTGGCTATGGCTAAAGTAGTGGCGGAGTCGAGTCCGCCTGAAAGAAGCACAACGGCTTTTGGTGTGGACATATTATTTAATGACTGTTGTTACGAATTTCTTGTTGTCGCTGTCTAGCTAACTCGGCGACACTGGTATTAGGATAAGTTTCTTTGATTTGTTGAAAAATGGCTTGTGCGGTTGCATAGTCATTTTTATCAGCATAAATATAGCCAATTTTTAATAATGCTTCTGCACTTCTAGGATTATTTGGATATTTTTCTAATAGAATACTAAAAGCAGTTAGTGCCGAATTAAGACGTTTTAAAGCATAATAAGCCTCTCCCAACCAAAATTGCACTTCATATGCTAGAGAATTTTGTGGATAAAGCTTGAGGAATTGTTTCGAGCTGGCAATAACTTTTTCATAATCTTTCGCTTGAATTGCATCAAGAATTTCTTGATAAGTAATTGGTTTTTTTGATACATTCACAGTAGGAGTAGTTGGCTGCTTAATAGTTATATCTTTGTTTGTTTGTGGTGTTACTGTTATTGGTTCTGGTTTTGGGATTGTTGTTGATTTTACGGGAGATGCTGGCGAAGCAGTAATTTGTTGAGTAATTTGTTGATTCAACCGTTTTTCCAAGGCTAAAAGTTTCTCTGCTTGCGATTTTTTGAGCTGTTCCAGTTGGTAATTGAGTAGTTCTATTTCGCCATGCAAATTTTGTATTTCTCGTTGTTGTTCAGACAGCTTAAAAGTTTGATTAAACAGAATTTCTCTTAAGTTTTTTAGTTCTTGTTCAAGATGAATTATGCGCGTTTGCATGTAGTCTGCTGCAACTGGGGGGGCTGCTAAAATTAGCAGTATCAGAATGGCTAGGGATTTGTTTTGCATATTAAACTCACTTTTGGTTAGCTATATCAGTTTAAACCTCCGAGGTTTTTAAAACCTCGGAGGTTTTTGGTCAGAATTCAGTTTAAACCTCCGAGGTTTTTAAAACCTCGGAGGTTTTTGGCCAGAATTCAGTTTAAACCTCCGAGGTTTTTAAAACCTCGGAGGTTTTTGGTCAAAATTTTGATCTAAAATACTATAGTTAATTTAAGGATAAACCAGTTCTACTCGGCGATTTTCCCGCCAAGCCTTTTCGTTATGTCCGAGCACAGCTGGTCGTTCTTCACCATAACTTAAAGTCATTAATTGGTCTTCATTAACACCTAAGCTCATTAACATTTCTTTCATGACAAGAACACGTTGTTCAGCGAGTGCTAAATTATATTCACGTGATCCTCGTTCATCAGTATGTCCTTCCAAACGAACAAAACTCTTTGGGTGTGCTATTAGATATTTAGCATGTTCTTTAAGTATGGCCCGAGTTTCAGGAGAAATCATATCACTGGAAGAGTTAAAATGGATGATCCGTGTTTTTGGCGGTTCTTCTTCAGGTTTATCTGGAAACAATTCACCTTCAAGCGGATTATTACATGGTTCGGTTTTGCAAGGAGTTGGCTGAATAATTGGGACTTCATTAGTATCTATAGTGCCTTCTCCTTCTCCGATTTTTATTTGCGGGGTACAATCCGCTAATAAAAATACGCCTAAAATTATAAGTGTAAAATAAGGCAAATTTCTCATTTTTTTCATTAAAAATACTCCTTTCCTTTTTGATTGACTGTTTTCAGTCCAAAAATAGCTAGTGTCGGAAAAAACTTAAGACTTGCATGGCTACTTAATTGTCTGAACTGTGATTTCTCGGATTAACTGATTAACTTTGATAAAAAAACAATCCAAATCAGTGCAATCAAATAAATCAAATAAATCACAGTTCAGACAATAAATAACTACTTTTGCTTTTGCTTACGTTGTTTTAAATATATTTCTAATCTATTTAACTCCTCCGGGTTCAACCCAGCTAATCTCTCCTCCGGCTTCAACCCAGCCAATCTCTCCTCTGGTTTCAAATGAGCCAAATAAGATTTACCCCACTTCTCTCCCCAAGCGGTAATCAGTTCAGGTGTCAAATCAAGATTCATATCCTCTCCTTTTGGTAACGTAAACCATAATCCCTTGAGTCCATTAATATAATTTTTTAAATCAGTCGTCAAAGAATCATAAGCATATTTTTCCAAAACCTGAAATGCTTTTTCTTTTTCTTGCTGATAACTAGCAAAACATTTGACAAAAGCATTGTGCGGTTCATCAGAAAGCTCATTCAAAGATAATAAGATTATCTTCTTAAACAAGCGAAAACTACTACGATAAACTCCTGGATATTCAGTATTTTTATACCCAATGTCTTTTAACATACTATTTTGGGGTTTTTTCGCAAGCAATAAAAAGCTTTGTAATTGATCACTATTTAACTTTTGGAATTGTTTATAAAAGAAATCATAAGCCAAAGCCTGTTGCAGCACATCATCATTAAATGACTCAGTATATTTGAATTCTAATAATAAATCCGTAGCCTTAGTATTCCTAATCCCATCTGGCAATAAAGCTAATTGTTCATCTGTCCATTCAGGCTCAGTTCGTCTCAGCAATAATATATCTATTCTTGGCAATTCTTTCATTACTTTCGCCTCAATTTCCACTTGTATATTAACAGGCGAAAGTAAATCTTTTAATAATGTGCCAAGTTCATGCCTTTGAGTTTTCGACTTAATTGATTTTGGGGTTTTCATTTTTGACTTATCCATTAAATGTCTGAACTGTGATTTATTTGATTAACTGATTAACTTTGATAAAAAAACAATCAATATCAGAGTAATCATATAAATCACAGTTCAGACAAAAAACAACTACACATATTGTATTACCGAATGGGAAAAATCTCAGTAACGATAAAACCTAATACTCGACTATCAAGTTGCTGGTTAATAAGGAGTTATATTTAATAAAATCAATAATTTATATTAGTTTATCCCTAACTACAGGGATGAGTTATAAAAGCGGATAAAAACACTTAGATTTTTGCCTTATCCCGTCTTATAACTCATCCC
>JALWSU010000258.1 GCA_026993485.1 Thiotrichaceae bacterium
CTTGTAAATTGCCAATAGGGGTAGCAACTATATAAAGTATGCCTGACATTTAAACTCTTCTCCTATATATTAGACTGAAAAATTTTGGTACAGTAGAAAATATTATTTTTTATCTCCCTCCCCCTAGGGGGAGGGGGCTTTAGACAACTCTATTATAATTAATTATCAATTTATGAATACCGTTTCAGAATTACGTCAAGCATTTTTAGACTATTTTAAATCTAAAGGACATCAGATTGTCCCTAGTAGCCCGTTAGTGCCAGCAAATGATCCGACTTTGTTATTTACTAATGCTGGTATGGTGCAATTTAAAGAAACTTTTTTAGGTATCGAGCAACGTAGCTATAATCGTGCTACCAGTTGTCAACGCTGTGTACGCGCCGGGGGTAAACATAATGATTTAGAAAATGTTGGTTATACTGCTCGTCATCATACTTTTTTTGAAATGTTGGGCAATTTTAGCTTTGGTGATTATTTTAAAACTGAGGCGATTGAATTTGCATGGGAATTTTTAACCGTAATTCTGAAATTACCGCCTGAAAAACTTTGGATAACAGTTTACAAGGATGATGATGAGGCTGCTGATATTTGGCTAAATCGACTCAAAATTGATCCTAAGCGTTTTTCTCGTTGCGGGGAAAAAGATAATTTTTGGTCAATGGGAGATACTGGACCTTGTGGGCCTTGTTCAGAAATCTTTTATGATCATGGGCCTACAATTGCTGGCGGTCCGCCGGGTAGTGCAGATGAGGATGGAGATCGTTATATTGAAATTTGGAATTTGGTTTTTATGCAATATAACCGCGATGCTCAAGGTAATTTAACCCCTTTACCTAAGCCTTCGGTGGATACTGGTATGGGTTTGGAGCGACTGGCGGCGGTAATACAAGGCGTGCATAGTAATTATGAGATTGATTTATTTCAAGCACTGATTAAAGCTGCGGGTAAATTAGCTAATTGTGATGATGATAATAATTCTTTGCGTGTGATTGCCGATCATATTCGCGCTTGTACCTTTTTGGTGCTAGATGGCATAGTACCCTCTAATGAGGGGCGGGGTTATGTGTTAAGGCGTATTATTCGGCGTGCAGTTCGGCATGGGCATAAATTAGGCTTGCGTGAACCTTTCTTTTATCGTTTGGTAAATACTCTTGATGAGCAAATGGGGGCAGCGTATCCAGAATTAAGTCAAAATAAGGCGTTAATTGAGCGGATTTTAAAGCAAGAAGAGGAACGCTTTGAGGAAACTTTGGATAGAGGTATGGGCTTATTAGAGCAGGCGATTAGTAATTTACAAACTAAGATTATTCCGGGTGAGATTGTATTTAAACTTTATGATACTTATGGTTTTCCCACCGATTTGACAGCGGATATTGCGCGGGAGCGTGGTTTAAGTTTAGATATGACAGGTTTTGAAACCGAAATGGCGCAACAACGCGCTCGTAGTGGTGCGGCTACCCAGTTTGAAATGGATATGAGTACTCCAGTACAACAAGTTAATTATAAAAGTAAATTTACTGGTTATGAGAATTTTGACGATGACAGTATAGTAGTTGCTCTATTTTCTAAAGGTGAAGCCGTAAATAGCCTAAGTGCCGGGCAAGAGGGACAGGTTATTTTAGAACATACGCCATTTTATGCTGAATCTGGTGGACAAGTTGGGGATAAAGGCGTATTAATTCAAAAAGATACTGTTTTTCAAGTCAAAGATACTCAAAAATTGGGCAAGGCGCATGTCCATTTAGGCGTAATCACTAAAGGTTCAATAAAAATAGGGGATATATTACAGGCACAAGTTGATATAGAAGCGCGTCTGGCTACTGCTAGGAATCATTCCGCTACCCATTTATTACATGCTGCTTTACAGCAAATTTTAGGTCAACATGTCAAACAAAAAGGTTCGCTGGTTAATCCAGAACGCTTACGTTTTGATTTTTCTCACTTTGAACCGATAAAGGCTAAACAATTAAACCAAATTGAACGCCTAGTTAATCAACAAATTTTGCTCAATCTGCGAGTAGAAACGCGCCTAATGAATTTAGAAGCTGCGATTAATAGTGGTGCGATGGCTTTATTTGGCGAAAAATACGATGAACAAGTACGAGTTTTGTCCATTGGTGATTTTTCTACAGAACTCTGTGGCGGAACTCATGTTCATTACGCAGGCGAAATTGGCTTATTTAAAATTATCAGCGAAACTGGTACAGCAGCAGGCGTTCGACGAATTGAAGCAGTTACTGGCGAGGCGGCTCTTGATTGGCTAGAAAATACAGAAAATACTTTAAATAAAATCAGTTTATTACTCAAAACTAACCCGAACTCTTTAGAGGATAAATTGCGCCAATTACTGGAACAAAATCGTAGCAAGGAAAAGGAACTAGCTCGCTTACAAGCCAAACTAGCCAACAGTCAAGGGGATGATTTAGCCAATCAAGCGGTAGAAATCAAAGGAATTAAAGTTTTAGCTGCCCAATTAGACAATGTTGATGTCAAACAACTTCGCAATACCCTAGATAAATTAAAGGAGAAATTAGGTACTGCTGCGATTATATTGGCAAGCGTAAAAGGCGACAAAATTTCGCTAGTTGCAGGAGTAACTAAAAATGCGACAGATAAAGTTAAAGCGGATGAATTACTAAATCATGTTGCCAAACAAGTCGGCGGCAAAGGCGGTGGGCGAGCAGAACTGGCACAAGGTGGCGGAAATGAACCCTCAAAATTGACGGCTGCTTTGCATAGCGTTCTGGAATGGGTATAATTAATTTCATTTTCATGGAGACAAGGCATAGCTAACTAGTCTCTACTATACTCTGCACCTTTACAATTTGAACAATTTGTTTTTGAACTGGAGTACAAGGTTACCTTGTACGCAACCGCTTGTCGTGCAAGGTAACCTTGCACTCCAAGCTCGATAAATCTATATTAGAGGTGTTGCCAAATAAAACCAATGGTTTCCATTGTCTGAACCTTGATTACAAAGGATTATAAGTATTGTAAAGATTGTTTAATCAATCGCTTCTAACCCAATCCTGTAAATCCTTTTAATCCATTAAAATCAAGGTTCAGACAATGAGAGCAAATTA
Organism: Thiotrichaceae bacterium; assembly: GCA_026993485.1. Taxonomy (GTDB): domain Bacteria; phylum Pseudomonadota; class Gammaproteobacteria; order Beggiatoales; family Beggiatoaceae; genus JAUXCJ01. The sequence continues at coordinate 3,084 of JALWSU010000258.1, forward strand.
TTTGGCAACAACTCTATTAAGCTAAATTTGTGAAAATGTTGAGTATATGTTTTTTAATCTAATAAAATCAACGGTTTTTATTTTTATGCACGTACATCATCTCGACAATCCAGTAGTTCCAGAAAATTATCCAACTTTACCTTCTTTCAGTTATTCTCATACCAAAAGTAAACTGAATGCCTGTTTACAGCAACTGGAACAATATAGCGTTTTTTCAGAATTAACCTTAAAAATAGATGGAAGATTTTATACTCCTGATGTTTGCGTTTATCCAAAACGTGAAGTTGATATATCGTTACCTGATTTGCTAGAAATCACTGAAATGCCAGTATTAGCTATTGAAATTTTATCTAATACTCAAAACATACAAAATGTCTTGAACCTATTTAGTGTTTTTTTTAGTGGCGGAATAAAATCTTGTTGGTTAGTTATACCAATATCAGGCACGGTTATTGTTTATAAATCACTTGAGAAAGGACAAAGATTTGGTTGTGGGAATCTAGTTGATGAGCAATTAAATATAACATTGCCTGTAGAAAAAATTTTTAATTAATTTTACTTGTTTTAAGTACCGAACCATAAATTTTAGTATTGGAGTCCAAAGCTTTAGCTTTGGGCGATCAGTACCAAAGCTAAAGCTTTGGACTCCAAGGATAAAAAAACTTAACTTAATGGCAGTGAAGCGTGAGCTTGGAAACGGTGTATAAAGAATTAACAGTTCAGACTTTGCCCCACTTCTCGCAGCCTTTCACAAATTAATTTTGTCATTTCATCAGCCTGACTGATTACAAATTCTAAAAAAGTGCGAGCTACTAAGGATAATTGTTTATCTACCAAATGGGCGATATACCAATGACGTTTTAATGGAAAACCTTCTACATCCAAGATTTTCACCGTACCAGCCGCTAATTCTAATGTTACTGTATGTTGAGATAAAACCGAAATACCCATACCTGCCATCACTCCCTGTTTTACCGCTTCAGTACTACCTAATTCCATATTGTTTTTCAATTCTAACTCTTGCGCTGCAAAACAACGCTCCATAGCTGCGCGTGTACCTGAACCAGGTTCTCTAACTAAAATATTCTCCTCTGCTATTTGTGCTAATGGGATATTAGATTTACCTGCAAGTGGATGCTCTGCTGGTGCTAATACAACTAAAGGGCTTTCCAAAAAATCTTGAGCAGTTACGTTTAATTGATCTGGCACCTGCCCCATAATGACTAAATCATCTTCATTCTCACTCAAACGCTTTAATAAAGTGTCACGATTAGTCACGTTCAGACGAAGTTTCACTTCAGGGTAACGTTCTAAAAAGGGTTTTAATAAATAAGGGAGAAAATAAGCCGCTGTTGTTACCACTGATAATTTTAATTTTCCTTTAACACTGCCCTGTAATTCATTTAGGGATAATTCTAATGCTTCAATACGTGCAAAAATATCTCCACACGCAGCATATAACTCACGCCCTGCATCAGTAAGAAAAATTCGTTTGCCTACTTGCTCAAACAAGGGGGTACCAATATGATTTTCTAACTGTTTGATTTGAATTGAAACGGCTGGTTGAGTTAAAGATAATTCGGCAGCAGCACGAGTAAAACTCAAATGTTGTGCCACAGCCCTAAATAAGGTTAATTGTCGCAAAGTCATGTGCATAAAAATTCAAACCTATTCTCAAGTAAAGTGAAAATCTGCATTTTTATATATAAAAATATATAACAATATTATGAAATAAAAAAATTTTTTCTCGGTGAGCATTATACGGTTACGTTTTCTGGAGGGATTATATCACTTACTCTTGATATGGTGAATCTAAATATAAAAATTTATGCTTTTATTTTAAAAAAAAGTTAATAGTAACAAATTTATAATTAGAGATTTTCTTAAATATTAAGAATATAGCAGAAAAAGTTGGGGGAGTTAGGGGGATAGCTTGGGGAAAATTCGCCAAAAGCACTAAAATTGCTTATTGGCATTAATAAATTGAATCTAAAATCTTGACAATATTGAGCTTATTATCCTAAATTTGGACAACTAGGCAACTTGGTACTCATATGATTTGGAAAATAATTACAAACCATGCTATAAAAAGGATTTGATTTGCCATTTAAGATTGTGATGATATTTAAGCTAAGTAAAATCGCACTTAAACTAATAGCAAAAAACAAACGATAATTAATTTTATTACTCATAATGAATCTCCGATTGTGAAAACTCAGATAAGAACTTAAATTAAAACCGTGACAATATTATGACATAATTATTTTATGCCCGAAAAGCTAAACGTCAAAAGCTTTCGGACATATTCTAAACAAACGTATTTACGCAGCCCATGTAATATTCTGTTTCAATTTTTTCATGGCGTTGCTTTCAATCTGACGAATCCGCTCAGCTGATACTTTATATTTCTTAGCCAATTCCTGTAAAGTGACTTTTTTGTCACCCAACCAACGTTTTTGCAAAATATCTTGGCTACGCGCATCTAGTTTTTTCAAAGCCTTATATAATTGTCCATGTCCATCATCTTCCCAATCCTGTTGTTCCACAAGCTCAGCAGGATCATAACGATGATCTTCTAAATAGGTAACAGGCGCGATCAGTTCATTTTCTTCATCATCAGCATCAGTAGGCGCATCAAAGGAAAGATCATGACCATTTAAGCGCGATTCCATTTCCCGTACATCTTTTGCCGAAACTCCCAAATCTTCTGCAATCCTGTCAATTTCAGCTTGATTCATCCAACCCAAGCGTTTTTTTGCACTACGCAAATTAAAAAATAATTTACGTTGAGATTTTGTAGTTGCGACCTTGACAATACGCCAATTGCGTAAAATATATTCATGGATTTCTGCGCGTATCCAATGCACGGCAAACGAGACCAAGCGCACACCAACAGTCGGATCAAAACGCTTAACCGCCTTCATTAGGCCAATATTGCCCTCTTGAATTAAATCTGATTGTGGGAGACCATATCCACGATAACTATGGGCTATGTGCATTACAAAGCGTAGATGTGACATAACCAATCGGCGTGCGGCTTCTAGGTCATTCTCATCACGGAAATGGGCTGCTAATGCACGTTCATCCGCTACAGTTAGCATTGGAATCGCCCTAATAGCTTGGGCGTAGCCTTCAATACTTGCGCCTGGAACGGCAAGCTGCATATTAAATGTAATTGCCTGTGCATGTGACATAGTTATGTTATTCCTCAAATGTTGCGCTAACAATAGTTGACTATTTTGGTAAACTATTATGCTAAAGTCAAGCTTTTTTTAATTATAACATTGATATTATTGGATTTAAATAATGAATAATCGTCTTAATACACTACAAGATTGGTTAGAAAACCAAATAGGTATTCATGCTCCTCAATTAGCTGCCATTACTAATGATGCGAGTTTTCGTCGTTATTTTCGCATAACAATAGATGGTGTTGCACATATTGTTATGGATGCCCCACCAGATAAAGAAGATTGTGCTCCATTTATCGACATTGCACAACGCTTACAAAAAAGTGGCTTGAATGTACCCAGAATAATAGCGAGTAATCATGAACAAGGTTTTTTGCTGCTAACAGATTTAGGCTCACAATTATATTTACCAGCTTTATCAGATGAAACCCAAGTTGACAGTTTATATGGCGATGCAATACAAGCTTTAATAAAAATGCAAAACAATGTCTCCTGTGAAGACTTGCCTTTATATGATCATCGCTTATTGCATACTGAAATGGATTTATTTACCAACTGGTTAGTAGATAAGCACTTAAAATTATCACTATCAACACCAGATCAAGCCAATTTGGAAAATTGTTTTGAATTATTAAGCAATAATGCCCTCTCACAACCCCAAGTTTTTGTCCATCGTGACTATCATTCACGAAATTTAATGATTGTCCCAGATAATAATCCGGGAATTTTAGATTTTCAGGATGCTGTCAAAGGCGCAATAACTTATGATCTAGTTTCATTATTACGCGATTGTTACATTGCTTGGCCAATTGAACGAGTCAAAGCATGGGCAAAAAATTATTATACACTAGCCCAACAAGTTGGTATTTTAAAAAATGTCGCAGAAACCCAATTTTTTCGCTGGTTTGACTTAATGGGCATACAACGGCATTTAAAAGCCAGTGGAATTTTCGCCCGCTTATATCATCGAGACGGTAAATCAGGCTACCTAAAAGATATTCCGCGTACTTTAAATTATATTGTTGAAGTTAGCGCCAATTACCCAGAACTCAGCAGTTTACATGAACTGGTAAGCCAACAAGTACTACCAAAATGTCAAGCGGAGATTCATTAAAATGCGAGCGATGATTCTTGCAGCAGGGCGTGGCGAACGTATGCGCCCATTAACAGACAAAACCCCGAAACCCTTATTAAAAGTTGGCGGACAATGTTTGATTGAATATCATATTAAACACTTAGTAGCCGCAGGCTTTAGCGAAATCGTAATTAATCATGCTCACTTAGGTGAACAAATTGAACGCACATTAGGAAATGGGCAACGCTATGGAGCCGAATTGCGTTACTCTCCAGAAAAAGTTGCCTTAGAAACAGGAGGGGGAATTTTTAAAGCATTACCACTTTTAGGCAACTCCCCCTTTGTAGTTGTCAACGGCGATATTTGGTGCGATTATCCCTTTAAGCAATTACCTAACAAATTAACTGGATTAGCCCATCTAGTTTTAGTCAATAATCCCGAACATCATCCTAACGGCGATTTTTGTATTATTAATCATCGTGTTAGTAATGAATGCGAACCCCGCTTAACCTATAGCGGAATTGGCGTGTATCATCCTGATTTATTTAAAAATTGCCAAGCGGGTCGCTTTCAACTAGCTCCATTATTAATTAATGCCATGAAAAGCGGGCAAGTTAGTGGAGAACACTATAAAGGTAAATGGATAGATGTTGGCACACCTAAAAGATTGAAATATTTAGACGAACTTTTAACGAAAGGGCAATAATTAATTGCATTAATGGGTAATTTTCAAATTACCCATTATTATCATCATTATTCAACAAAATCGGTATCGCCGCCCGCAAATAAATAATCATAGACCATAAAGTTAAAATCGCCGCAACATACAATAAAACCAAACCAATTTTATCAATCGGCAAACCAAACAAAAGATCATTGTAAAGTAACATTAACAAAGCCAGCATTTGTGCCGCAGTTTTAATCTTACCAATCATTGACACCGCCACTTGGGCGCGTTGTCCAATCTCAGCCATCCACTCACGCAAAGCCGAAATAGTAATTTCTCTACCAATAATCACCGCAGCAGGTATTGTTATCCACGGGCTAGGATGAGCTTGCACCACTAAAACTAAGGCAACTGCCACAATCAACTTATCAGCTACAGGGTCTAAAAAAGCCCCAAATACCGAAGTTTGATTCCAACGCCTTGCCAAATAGCCATCAAACCAATCAGTGATTGCAGCCAGCAAAAAAAAGAAAGTAGCCAATTCATTCGCCCACTCCCCCCCCAAATAAAACACGCCTACAAACACGGGTATCAAAAATATTCTCAATAATGTCAGTATATTAGGTATATTCACGTTAAAATAGTCATCAATTGTTTGCTAAAAATATTATGACTTTAAAGTATTTTTCCAGATAACGCTACCTTAATCTGAGAATAAGTAAAACCCCTATTTTCTAAAAACCGAACTTGTTTCGCCAATTCACGCTTATTTACTGGTAAATCTTGCCCAAAGCGTTTTTCTCGAACTTGACAAGCGATACTTACCCAAGAACTATCATTAGCATTTACAAAAACCGAAAGTAAATTATTATCAATCCCACGCCGTTGCAACTCCTGTTGAATACTTAAAGGACCATAACCCTTAGCAGTTCTCATACGGGTATAACTTTCAGCAAAACGCTCATCACTTAATAAATTATCTAGCTGTAATTGGACAAGAACTTTATCAATCACAGCCTCTTCAAATCCTTTGCGTAACAGCTTATTGCGTAATTCTAAGCTCGAATGTTCGCGTATTGCTAAATAATTCATCGCACTCTGGCGCGCTTCAATCTCTGAAATTGGATTAATCATAATAATGCACGAAGTAAAACCTCCGAGGTTTTAAAAACCTCAGAGGTTTAAACAGTTATTCAACCTAAGACTTCTTAGCCGCAGCCTTCCTAGCAGTAGCAGCTTTAGATTTTGGAGGAGATGCTTCAGCAGCAGGCTCAGCTTTAGGCTTTTTCGCTGGAAGTACTTTATCCAAAATTTGTTTCTCAATAGCCTTAGCAATTTCTGGATGCTCCTTCAAATAAACCCGCACATTCTCTTTACCTTGCCCAATTTTCTCACCATTATAACTATACCAAGCCCCCGCTTTTTCAATAATATCATGCTTAGTACCCAAATCAATCAACTCACTTTCACGCGAAAAACCTTCACCATAAATAATATCAAAAACTACCTCTTTAAATGGCGGAGCTACCTTATTTTTAACAATTTTAACACGAGTTTCATTACCAATTACTTCATCACCACGTTTAACTGCACCAATTCGGCGTATATCAAGACGAACACTAGAATAAAACTTTAGGGCATTACCACCAGTAGTTGTTTCTGGATTTCCAAACATAACCCCAATTTTCATCCGAATTTGATTAATAAATATAACTAAAGTACCAGTTCGATTAATATTAGCCGTCAATTTACGCAAAGCTTGTGACATTAAACGAGCTTGTAATCCCATATGAGAATCACCCATATCCCCTTCAATTTCCGCTTTTGGTGTCAAAGCTGCAACAGAATCAATTATAACTAAATCGAAAGTACCTGAACGTACCAAAGTATCAGTAATTTCTAAAGCTTCTTCACCATCATTCGGTTGGGCTAAATATAAATCGCCAATATTTACACCGATTTTTTCCGCATAATAACTATCAAGTGCATGTTCAGCATCAACAAAGGCAACTAAACCGCCCTGTTTCTGAACTTCAGCAGCCACTTGCAAAGTCAGAGTAGTTTTACCTGACGATTCTGGACCAAACACTTCAATAACACGCCCCTTTGGTAAACCACCAACACCAAGAGCTATATCTAAACCCAAAGAACCTGTAGATACAGTATCAATCTCAGGCACACTCACTTCCCCTAAACGCATTACAGCACCTTTACCAAATTGTTTTTCGATTTGCTTAAGTGTGGTTGCTAAAGCTTGTTTTTTCTTATCATCCATCTATTTATGCTCACTTTGTTTGTTAGATAATTAAAGTCGATATTATCTCATAAAATTACTTTTTTGCCAAGTATTTTCTAACAACTTATCTGCTTATGATAAAATACCAACCTACTATTTTTGCTACTAATTCTTATGCACACAAAAAACCTTAATGAATGGCTAGATTGGCAAAGTTCACTACATCCGCGTGAAATAGAACTAGGATTAACACGCTGTCGCACTGTTGCCCAACGTTTGAATTTATTACCCTTACCCTTTCCTAGTATTAGCATTGCAGGAACTAATGGCAAAGGTTCTAGTGCCATCTTACTTGATAGTATTTTATCTGCGGCGAAATATAAAATTGGGCGTTTTACTTCTCCGCATCTATTGCGTTATAACGAGCGTATTTGTATAGCTGGAATTGAAGCCAGCGATAATCAAATTTGCGAAGCATTTGAACGCATAGAAGCCGCTCGGAATGAAATTTCCTTAACTTATTTTGAATTTTCTACCTTAGCCGCTTTATTAATTTTTAAGCAACAACAAGTTGATTTAGCAATACTTGAAATCGGATTAGGCGGAAGACTAGATTCAGTGAATATTGTTGATTCCGATATAGCCTTAGTTACAGCTATAGATATTGATCATGTCGATTGGTTAGGCAAGAATAGAGAAAGTATAGGATTTGAAAAAGCAGGGATATTTAGAACACACCATCCCGCCGTTTGTTCAGATAAAAATCCGCCCCAAAGTTTGATTCAACACGCCGAACAATTACAAACCCCCTTATATTATTTAGGACGTGATTTTAATTATACCAAAACACAACTCAAGGCGAAAACCTGGATTTGGCGCAGTAAACTTGCTAATTATGAATTACCCTTACCCAATTTACTCGGAGATTATCAACTCCAAAATGCCGCAGGCGTATTAAAAGTACTAGAATTATTACAGAAAAACTTTCCAGTTCCAGAAACTGCCATTTCTCAAGGCTTAATTAATGCCGAACTACCTGGACGTTTTCAAATATTATCAGGGCGCGTAACACGAATATTAGATGTAGCACATAACCCATTAGGAGCAAAAGTTTTAACAGACTTACTATCTAAAACTCCTTGTCAAGGAAAAACTCATGCCTTAGTAGGAATGCTCAAAGATAAAGACATTCCCACTGTATTTAAAATACTCAAAGCAACAATAACAAATTGGCATCTTGCCACTTTAAACGTACCACGAAGTGCAAGCCTAGCCTGTTTAGTTAAACATTTAACCAATCTTGGTGTTGACAAAGAGAATATAAATACTTATTCTTCAATTACTAAAGCTTATAAATATTTATCTGCTTCAGTACCAGAAACAGATAGAATTATAGTCTTTGGCTCATTTCACACAGTTCAAGAAGCCTTAAGCTGTTAATTAATAAAAAATTAGGCGAAATATGCTAAAGGTGATTTCTAAAAAAATTAAAATTTTTTCTCGTTTCCAAGCAGAAGCTTCACTGCCATGGTATTAAGCCCTGAAAAGAGTACAGCGAATGTCAAACAACGAATAAAACCTTTTATAAATCATGAGCTAAGTACTGAACCATGATTGGTTTGAGGTTGGAAAAAAAAGGGCAACCACAAGGGATTGCCCCCTTGTGGTTGCCTTTCTTGCAAAATATCAAACAAATCATGGTTCACTACTTAAATGATTTGGTTTTTATTCGTTGTTTTCCATTCGTTGTACTCACTCCATCCTTTAACAAAAATATTATTAAACCAAGGTAGAATAAACATGAAAATTCCCAGTATGATTTTTATTGTTTCGATTTTGTTATTGCAACCAGTGGCAATTGCTATGCCAACTGAACAGGTAAAATTAAAAGTTACTTTGGGAACCCCAGTATTATTAGCTGAACAAAAGCAAACTGTGCATCTCAAAATTACTTTGCGAGGATTACCTTTAGAGAAGAAGATTCAACGCACACCTGTTAATGTTGCCATAGTTTTAGATCGCTCAGGTTCTATGAGTGGACAAAAAATTCAGCAGGCAAAAAAAGCTGCCATTATGGCGATTGATTATTTGGACTCAAGGGACATTCTTTCGGTTGTCAGTTACGATGATCGCATTGATGTCTTAGTGCCAGCGACTAAATTGTCAAATAAAACGAATATTGCGGCTGCGATTCAACGTCTCACCGCCAGAGGAAGTACCGCCCTGTTTGCTGGTGTAAGCACTGGCGCAGATGAAGTGCGTAAATTTTTGGAAAAGAATCGTGTAAATCGCATCATTTTATTGTCAGATGGAATCGCTAATGTTGGTCCCAGTTCACCACAAGCATTAGGGCAATTAGGAAAAAAATTGCTTAAAGAGGGAATTTCGGTCACAACACTGGGTTTAGGATTGGGCTACAACGAAGACTTGATGACGCAATTAGCTGATAATAGCGATGGCAATCATGCTTTTATAGAAAATGCTACCGATTTGGCACGAATTTTTAAACTAGAATTTGGCGATTTATTATCCGTAGTTGCCCAAAATGTGGAAGTTACAATTAAGTGTGCAGATGGGATTCAACCAATACGAATCTTAGGTAGAGATGGAAAAATTCAAGGACAACAAGTCAGTATATATTTAAACCAACTCTACGGCAATCAGGAAAAATATATCCTCTTAGAAGTAGAAGTTCCAGCCAGTGCCGCAAATACGCAACGCAATCTTGCCAACGTCGAAGTCAACTACACTAACATGGCGACAAAACGTTCAGAACATGTAGCCAAAAATAGCACTGTAGAATTTACTTTATCAACTCAAAAAGTTGAAGAATCTATAGATACAGGAACTATGGTTTCAACGGTAGAACAAATTGCAGTAGAAAAAAACAAAGCTGCTGTTAAGTTGCGGGATCAAGGGCGTGTCAAAGATGCAGAAAAACTGTTAAAGGAAAATGCGATTTATCTGAAAAATGAAGCTAAGAAATACGATTCAGAACGTTTGCGCCAACAAAGTGAAGAAAATGAAAAAGCTGCTGAAAATCTCAAAGGTAGAGCTTGGAGAAAACAGCGTAAGATTATGCGTAAAAATCAGTACACTATTAAGAAGCAACAGGCTTATTAGATTTTAGGACTTACGCATTGACAAACTAAATTTTTTATTTTCTCCTTGGAGTCCGTCCAAAGCTTTAGCTACGCTTATTTCGTTTGGCAGGTCTCACCATCGAGGTAGAACAGCCAGTTACCCGAACTGTCCCCTTACAGAACCCGTTGTCCGTAAATAAGCCTAGGGCTTAGTTTGGAGTTCAAGCTTACCTTGAACGAGCGATATTTGTTCAAGGTAACCTTGAACTCCAAAATCTAAGAAAATACCTTAATTGGTACTTAGTCCATCATATAATTCACAAAATTCACAATAATGTTATGATTTGTTTGATTTTTGTAACCCATAGCATATCATTTTCAATATCTTCATTACTTCCATACCCTGGAATTATAATATATTTACTCTCTAAACCATATTGCTTGGCTTTTTCTCTATAAAATTCACTATCATCAATTAGGTAGCTTGCATTTATTTTACGAATATCCTTCCAATTATCTGATATTTCATCCCATGTATATATTTCATCGAAGAATTGTCTTAAACCATAATTTAACACTTTTTCCACATAAGAACGGTTACTAACTGTCCATAAAGCCAGACAATATTTTGTCTTCAATTCTGTCAAAAGCTCAATACAGCCTGATCTGATATTAAATCCAATTATTGAATTGCCATCAGTAATTATTGTGCCTAATGTTTCATCAAGGTCAAAGGCTATTTTGGTTTGCATTATTTATGATTTCATTTTGGTTAGCCAGTACCCAATTGTATTGCTCTTGTGTGTCTGGCACCTGAACTCCACGAACTTTGGAAATTCTTTCAAATGCTTCATTTACTTCAAATGCGGCGTGAAGTAAGACTCCAGCAGCTACAATACCAGTTCTTCCTATTCCAGCACGGCAATGAATAACCGTATTCATGCCACCAGCTATTTCGTGGTAAATGCTTTTAGTTATATTGGTAAATTCTTTTATTGATGCTGGCAAGCCACGATCTTCGATTGGATAAGAAGTAAATTTTATATTGTTTTTTTGACATAGTTCTTTTTCAGATGCCAAGCCGACTTCATATTCTTCTGATGGTTTTAATAGGGATACAATTTGCAGAATACCGAGTTTAGCTAAACCAGAAAATTCATCTTCAATCCATTCGCCAGATACGGGCTTGGCCATAACGGCGAGAAATCCACTCCCAATATTTTCAACTTCGTAAATTCTAGGAATCATGTTTATTATGTAGATACACAGAAACATTTTAACATTTCAGATGAGTTGGAGCACCAAAGTTTTAGCTTTGGACTCCAAGTGGCTTTTTTTTGCTCAAAAAAAGCTTAACTTAATGGCAATGAAGCAGGAGCTTGGATCAAATCAAACCTGTCATGTTTTTGGGTTATTTCTTTGGTACTCCCTAATCATTGGAGACAAATTCCACTTCTATATCTTCATTATCACGAACAATAAAGGTGCAGGTTTTCGTAGAACCTTCACAAATTCCATCCCATTCTGCATGATAACCATTTCTTGGCTTAGCGCGTAGGGTAAGCTTTGTGCCAGCAGGATAAGATTTTTCGCAACTAGAACCACAACGAATACCACGAGGCTTACTGATTACTCTACCTTTGCCTTCTTTACTGATTTCAATGCCATAATCATCATCTTCAAAAACTTCCATTTCTAAACTAACTGAGTTATTAGAAATATCAGAATCTGGTGTGCTAGAGCCAAGTTGGCTATTGTGATAATACATGCCTTCATATTCGGCATTTATTACTATTTTACGCCGTTTTTTCTTGCCTGGTTTGATATTTCCCAAGTTACAAAATACTTGTTCATCATCTAGGATGCAATTACGACTGGCGGATACAAATTCTGCGTCTTCGTCCAAATTATAAACTAGGGTGACATTTTCTGCTTTTACGCTTCCATCGTTACGCGCGGTGAGAATTATGCTCAGATTATCACCAGCCGCTGGGATTCTTGGCCGTCTTTTACGCTTAATGCTTAGGCTAAGATCGGTGGATTCTTGACTCTCCACTTCGTTGACTGTGACATTGACTTCATCTTGACTGCTACCATTAGAACCTGTGACAGTTAAACGGAAAGTCAAAACACTTGCATTTGCTGGAGCGATAAAGCTTGCAATAACTGTATCAGCATGTTCCAGAACTACGGATTCTCCTGAAACTTGCGTCCATTGGTAGCTGTTAATTGTACCTGTGCTGCTGTCTCCGTTGAGGCTGACTTGATTGTTAGTATTTACTACTTGATCAATGCCTGCTTTTGCTACAGGAATGGGTGTAGGAGGTGTAGGTGTTACGCCCGATCTAAATAAATCAATCAAGGGTAAATTGGCATAATCAGGATCAGGGAATCCGTATAAATTACTATAAATGCCAAAAACATTACTATGATAGCTAAAATATTGACCGCTAATACCATATTTTTGAAACAAAGCTAACATGTCTGCTACCCATTCTAAGCCACCTCTACCGTTTTGGAAATTACGCACCGATTGCCCAAACTCTCCAACATTTATGGGTACATTGTGATCTAGGTAAAATTGGAAACCGTCTTCTAGCATGATTTGCTCTAAATAATCTTTAGTGAATGGCTTTGGCGTGTCCCAAGATTCAAATTTTTGCCATTGCAAAGCTAAACCGCCACTTTGATTAGTTACGTTTTCGCCTTTGATCCAGCCACTAATTTGATAAGAATGACCTTGCTTGACTGCAAACATCAATCGCCAATTTTGTAGCAAATATTTGCCAGTTACATTACGGATAGAAACAGAATTATTGCCGCGATGCCCTGTATTTTCAATATTTTTGCTGCCACTACCATTAAGTGCTTTCCCTTTCCAGTATTCAGTAAAAGACAAAAATGGTTCATATTCTGTTAGTAAATACCACTCAGGTGGGCGTTTTTCTAAATCAATATTGGATATTTCACGAACAAAGTCCCCATTTTCGTCATATTCTTTGACAGTGAAATCGTCAAAATAAATCTTGCCACTGTTCTTTCCTGAAACAAAAGTCGGGATAGCACCAAAAACATTAGTATCGTTTACCGTGAATAATTCGCCTTCGTACCAAGTCCAATTGCTGTTACCTGTGGGAATTGGGCTATTTTCCATTAAATCACCAGCTTTCCAATTCCAAGGAATAACTGAAATATCTGGATCGGGATAATGGCTGCCATAGTCTCCGTAGCCATAGTGATAAGCCAATTGAGAACTAAAACGCCAAGGGGCGTAAAAATGGGCATCGTATTGAACATTGTTATCATTGACTAAAAAGGGTTCAGTATCATCATTCATTGACATTTCTACAATAAACAAATGCTTATCATCAACAACACGGATTGCATCAATTAATTCTTGTGCAAAATCAACCCATTGTTGCTGATTCTTGGGATCAGGTTCATTAAAAATGTCATAAGCTGCGATGAATGGTTCATCTTTATAACGCTCAGCTATGGCTACCCAAAGGGCTTTCATGCGATTTTTTTTGTCGCTGGAGCTCCAAAAATCACCTTCATAACCTGGCCCTTGAAAACCACCTTGAGGCGCGTGCATGTCTAATATTAAATAAACACCAGCATTTCTCGCCCAAATGATATTTTTTTCTAGCCATTCCCATGCTTCTGATTTATAAGTAAAATGATTATTTTCATCTTCAAAAATTTTCCACCACAAATTGAGACGAACAACGTTCATACCCATGTCAGCCACACGCTGATAGTCGATTTCATCGTAATGTTTGCCATTAAAAATAACCGATACTGGCTCATCTTCATCTGCATAAGCGGTGAAATTAGTACCAATTAAGCGAATGACATGCTCATCAGTTCCCACCACAAGATCATGACCTTTTGCGCGTATAAAATCCTCTGGGCTGCTAGGTGTAGGAGTGTAAACCAGTGGCGGCGTGATACTGACATCGTCAACGTAAAAATCAACATTGCTATCAGGACCGTTAATATAGATACTCAAATTAGTAACATTACCATTAGGTTGATAACGAAACATCCCAGAGAGTTTAACCCAATTACCGCTTTTAACGGTGATATAATCCACCCCGATGTAATCCGTGCCACTGTTATCAGTTTGTTTAATGAAAATAGAAAACATTTGGGTATCAGGCACTTTTAGGCGCACCCAAGCCGAGATCGTATAATTAACCCCAGGGGTGAGCTTGCCAAGAATATCTTGGGTAGGACCAACATAATGCGCGTTACGATTCTTAATAAGAACGCTATAATTGCCAGTATGTGCTTGGGCTGTAGAAGCCGAAATATTGCCACCATTAGCAAAGGCAAACCAGTTGTCAGATATGGGTTGTGTCTCAAAACTGGGATTAAGAATAAGATTAGTATCTGCAAAAAGCGGCAAACTTATTAATAATCCCAATGCTAGTATGACAATCCTGCTAGGTGGATGTTTTGTCTTGGTTTTCATAATTATATTTAGTCCTTAATTAAAAGAAAGAAGAAAGCAAAATAAAAGATTGAAGATAGAATTGGAAAGCTTGTATAGTCGGTAAAAATATCTATATTTGTGTACATGTCTATAAAAAAGGTTATATAAATTTAGCTTGACTCAAATGACATTTTCGAGTCTTGTATGCACAGCGTTTTCAAGTGCTCTTGGCCACGGTTGGGACTCAATGTGAGTCAGACATAGAGTTTGTTAGAAAACGCTTGGGGTGGCGGTGTGGTGATGCCGGTTAAAAATTAAAAAGTAACCCTAAGCTTAGGCGAGGGAATAATGGGCTGATTCTCCCTTATTCACATCAATCTATACCGTTTACATAATATGTAATATGTTGATAGATGTCAATAGAATTGTTATCTAAGTACTATAGCACTACCCGTTTGTATAAAATACAGCGTACCAACCTGACAGGTTTTAAAAACCTGTCAGGTTTGTACTTAACTAAATCGGGTAACGCTATATATTATCGCTGGATGAATCATTATGAAAGAAAAAAGCTTCTACTCTAAACTAGCTATTAATGCTATGTATCGAGCATCAGAAATAGCCAAAAAAATTGCGGCAAAATTTAAAAATGCCACTTTGGAAAAATGGTAAAATTATTTACATTGATTCAAAAACAACCCATCGAATTTAACCATACTGTTATAGTTTTCTTGTCTTGATTAGGATTTGTAGGATAGAAC
>JALWSU010000259.1 GCA_026993485.1 Thiotrichaceae bacterium
GTGTATAATAGATTGTGCTCCAGCGTGGGTAGGTACTCTGGTTTTACCACCTCCGCCTTGGGCTTTAGCCTAAGGTGGAGGTGGTATTAATTGATAAAGGTGGTGTTTTAATACAAACATATAGTTATGAAAAACTATCTGAAGTCAAGCCAAACAAACTTGATAGTCGAGTAATAAAGTTGTCCGGAAATCAAAAAAAGCAGGTTTTTCAGAGTTGGAGTCCAAAGCTTTAGCTTTGGCTGGTCGCACCAAAGCTAAAGCTTCTTCGCTTCGCTCCAAGTCAAATAGAAAATCCTTATTTCTGGACAAGTCTAATAGAACAAAAAATAATAGAACAAAAAACCTTGCTCCTAGTTTGGAATGCAACTACACTGTGCAAAATTGAAACTAGCGCAATACTTGAATCTAATAATAAGCTTCGTTAAAAATTAAGATTTGATATTACGCACCTAGCTTCAATTCTTTAAAATAATTCCGCCACAAATCTCAAATCCAGCTATTGCGCTAAAACTAGAAAAATTAAATCTTACTGGCATTGATTATGCTTTGAAAAAAACTGCGTGAACTACTTAAATAATTGATGTTACGCACCCAGCTTCAATCCGCCTAGGGCTAAACTCCTAGGCTAAAAGTAAAAGCCAGCTGAAGCTGACTAGCACTTTACTAATTTAGCCTTTGGACTCAGTAAATAGTCGGCTTTAGCCGACTTTAGCTTTTAGCCAAGGGCTTTAGTCCTAGGCGAATTGAAGCAAGGTGCGTAACATCAGTTAAATAATTGGACATTCAAACCAGATGAACGTAAAAAGCCGACAAAAAATACTAATAGTTGATGATGTACCAGAAAATCTTGAAATAATAAATGGAATACTTGAGGAAGATTATGAAGTTTTTTTGGCAACATCAGGAAAACAGGCAATTGATATTGCTGTTGCTGAAAATCCAGATTTAATCTTGTTAGATGTTATGATGCCAGATATGAACGGCTATGATGTTTGTCGTGAACTTAAATCCCATAAACAGTTCCGTCATATTCCTATTATATTTCTTACATCTATGAATAATCCAGAATCTGAAGCTAAAGGGCTAGAACTTGGTGCGATTGACTATATTATCAAACCCTTCAATCCTGATATTGTTGAGATGAGGATCAAAAATCACCTAGAATTGAAACGTCACCGCGATATTTTGGAAAATTTATCTTCTAGAGATGGTTTAACTGGTATTGCAAATCGTCGGCGTTTTGACGAATTTTTTGAGCAAGAATGGTGGCGTGCTAAGCGCAAGAAAACACAACTGTCGCTTATTCTGATGGATATTGATCATTTTAAACAATACAATGATAATTATGGGCATCTTGCGGGGGATGATTGTCTGAAGCAAATAGCTTTAACCCTTGATAATCAGTTAAAACGACCAACCGACTTAGTCGCTAGATATGGTGGAGAAGAATTTGTATGTATATTACCAGATACAGATAATAAAGGAGCGTTACAAATTGCAAAACAGTTCATGAAGAGTATTTCAGACTTAAAAATACCCCATAGTTATTCAAATACTGCTAATCATGTGACAATCAGCCTTGGAATTGCAACAGTCACCCCTAGTAATTCTTCTTTGTCTAAAGAGGAGCTAATTAAAGTGGCAGACAGAAATCTTTATGAAGCCAAAGCAAATGGGCGAAATCAGATGAAAAATAAACAATTGTCCTAGTTACAAAAATTTTTATAATTAGGACTTACGCATTGACAGATAAGATTTTATATGTTTGTTTCTAAAAACAACATATTAAAGTTTAAAAATCAGTTGGAGTCCAAAGCTTTAGCTTTGGCTATACTTATAGCATTACCCGTTTGTATAAAATACAGCGATTAAACCTGCCAGGTTTTAAAAACCTGGCAGGTTTGTACTTAACTAAATCGGGTAACGCTATAAAAACGCCAAAGCTAAAGCTTTGGACTCCAAAAAAACATTAAAAAAATTAGTTTGTCAATGCGTAAGTCCTAAATAATTTCACTTTGAGTTTTTCAGTTTTTACTTTTAGGGTGGAGTAATTTAACAGCAATGAAATTTACTGATGAAGCCAAAATTGAGGTTGTTGCAGGTAAAGGCGGGGATGGTTGTTTAAGTTTCCGCCGCGAAAAGTATATTCCTGAAGGTGGCCCTAATGGAGGCGATGGTGGCGATGGCGGTAGTGTCTATTTAGAAGCTGATAGTAATTTAAATACTTTAGTTGATTTTCGCTATAAACGCCTGTTTCGTGCTAAACATGGAGAGCATGGTAAAGGTAGCGAATGTACTGGCAAAAAAGGTGAAGATTTAATTATTAAAGTACCAGTTGGCACATTGGTTTATGATGTTGAAACTGAAGAATGTTTAATTGATTTCGTCAAACCTAAACAAAAGCACTTAGTAGCACGAGGTGGAATACATGGTTTAGGTAATGTGCATTTTAAATCTAGCACTAATCGCGCTCCACGCCGTATTACAAAAGGCACTTTAGGTGAATCCCGTATTTTACGTTTGGAACTACAAGTATTAGCTGATGTTGGCTTATTAGGTTTACCAAATGCGGGAAAATCGACTTTTCTTCGCGCTGTTTCCGCTGCTCGCCCGAAAGTAGCTGCTTATCCATTTACTACTATCAGCCCAAATTTAGGTGTTGTATCTATTGAATTAGATCGCCATTTTGTGATTGCAGATATTCCAGGTTTAATAGCAGGTGCGGCTGATGGGGTTGGTTTAGGAATAAAATTTTTAAAACATTTATCGCGCACTCGTTTATTATTACATCTTGTCGATATTGCACCTTTAGATAGTAATCCTGTACAAGATTTCATTACTATTAGTCGAGAAGTTGAAAAATATAGTTCTGAACTAGCAGCGCGTGAACGCTGGTTAGTATTTAATAAGGTGGATTTATTACCTGCTGATGAACTAGCAGCACATTGTGAGGCAATTGTAGAAAAGCTGAACTGGCAAGGGCGAGTTTTTCAAATATCAAGTTTATCTGGGCAAGGTTGCAAGGAATTATCTTATCAAATTATGCAATATTTAGAACAAAAATCATGAATATACAATTAGATAACCAGAATTTATTCCATCAACAAGCTTATATCAATGGAGAATGGATAAGTAGTGAAGCAGTTATAGATGTTACTAATCCAGTTAATAATACAGTTCTTGGCACGGTGCCAAACTTTGGACAAATTGAAACTAATAAAGCCGTAGCCGCTGCTGAAGCTGCGTTACCTGAATGGCGGAGTAAATTAGCTAAAGATCGTAGTGCGATTTTGCGTAACTGGTTTAATTTGATTATGGAAAATCAGCAAGATTTAGCGATTTTAATGACAGCAGAACAAGGTAAGCCCTTAGCGGAATCTATGGGCGAAGTTGCTTATGGTGCATCTTTTATAGAATGGTTTGCCGAAGAGGGGAAGCGTGTTTATGGTGATATAATTCCTCAACCAGTGCATGGTAGACGTATTGTTGTTATAAAACAAGCGATTGGAGTAATAGCGGCGATTACGCCTTGGAATTTTCCTAATGCAATGATTACGCGCAAAATTGCACCTGCTTTAGCAGCAGGTTGTACAGTGGTAGTAAAACCAGCTACGGCGACACCTTTTTCGGCATTAGCTTTGGCGGAACTTGCAGAACTAGCTGGTTTTCCTAAAGGAGTGATTAATATTATTACTGGGAACTCTAAAGAAATTGGGGCGGCTTTGACTGCAAATCCTGTAGTTCGTAAATTGTCGTTTACTGGTTCAACTCCTATTGGTAAATTATTAATGTCACAATGCGCCGCAAATGTAAAAAAAATCTCTTTAGAATTAGGTGGAAACGCACCCTTTATTGTTTTTGCTGATGCTGATATAGAGGCAGCAGTTGCAGGAGCAGTCGCATCTAAATATCGTAATACTGGGCAAACCTGCGTTTGTACGAATCGTTTTTTAGTTCAAAATAGTATTTATGATGAATTTGCGGCACAATTAAGCCAAGCAGTTAGTCAACTAAAAGTTGGGGATGGCTTAGAGAGTGAAACTCAGCAAGGCCCTTTGATTAATCAAGCCGCAGTAGAAAAAGTCGAAAGCCAGATTAGTGATGCTGTAGCTCAAGGAGCAAAAATAATTTCAGGTGGACAACGCCATGCACTGGGGGGAACATTTTTTGAGCCAACTGTTTTAACTGGTGTAACTAGTAAAATGCGGATAGCTCATGAAGAAACTTTTGGCCCTGTCGCCCCTTTATTTAGTTTTGACACTGAAAAAGAAGCTATTGCTTTAGCTAACGATACACCTTTTGGTTTAGCGGCTTATTGTTATACACGCGATTTAGGTCGGGCGTGGCGTGTAGCGGAAGGCTTAGAATATGGCATGGTTGGCATTAATGAAGGAATAATTTCTACTGAAGTCGCACCGTTTGGCGGTATCAAAGAATCAGGTTTGGGACGCGAAGGTTCTAAATATGGGATTGATGAATATTTAGAAATGAAATATATTTGTATGGGTGGATTGTAATATAGCGTTACCCGATTTAGTTAAGTAAAAACCTGCCAGGTTTTTAAAACCTGGCAGGTTTGGCGGCTGTAACGCTCCAGCATCAAGTATTCAACTAGCTTCTTTCCATTCATAAATTTGTAAAAGTGTCGGATCACCTTGAGAACAACAGCCCTTATTACAACGACTCCCTTCAAGTTTACGCACCTTACCCTTGCGTATCCAATGTTCCAACATACCTGTTAGCGCATCAGGTGTAACATCAAAATGGTGTGCTATGTCTATTAATGGGACTCTTTTATTTTCAATTAGATATTGTTTTAAGTCGGTTAAAATCATGATGTTTTCTCCATTTAATGCGAAGACCTCCGAGGTTTCTAAAACCTCGGAGGTCTAATCTACTTGCGAAGACCTCCGAGGTTTCTAAAACCTCGGAGGTCTAATCTACGCTGTACTCAATACCCGTCTTTCCCGATCTCCTAACAGATACAAGCCAAAAATAGTAATAGCAAATA
>JALWSU010000260.1 GCA_026993485.1 Thiotrichaceae bacterium
TGACAGTTCTTGTAATAATTCTTCAAATTGTTCTTCTTGGCGGGGGCAATTTAGTCATTAGTTTAATTTTTTAGCTTTTTATTGATAATTTTTTTTGCATCTTACCAATTTTTTTGATAGTACATAAAAAATTATCACTTAAGTTGGCGCATATAGGGATTGCCCCTACATCATTGTTTACTTAGTTACTTAGTGAGGCTTGGGAACGAGAACAAGGTAATTATTCTTCATTGTCATCATCCTCATTCTCATCCTCGTTTTCATTTTCAGGTTTCAATCCTCGATCAGGACTAACCCAAACAGCGCGTTCGCCTTGTTTTTTCAACAAGGCTTTTGGCAAAGCAACTACACTGGTGAGGGTTGTTAATAACCAATATGCAATCGGATACCAAATCATCCAATAAAAATATTTTCCGCCTTTTTGTTCAAAGCGACTATCAATCGCCATGCTAATTGCAAATTGAGCTAAACAAGTAGTTGCTAATAAAGTAGTAAACCAAGAGGGTGCAAAGGGTTGAACAACTAAATAGTGAGGAAGAGGGATTATTAAGCCTATAAACCATAACAAAAAAATAAATACCATGCAATAAGCCCAAAAAATGCTGGTTGCATATTCTAAATAAAGCGGCCACATAGATCGGGATTTCCAACGCCAGATGCTTTTGAAATAACGAATGATGACTTCAGAGCCGCCTTGTGACCAACGCAAGCGTTGTTTCCAAAGTCCTTTGAGCGTTTCTGGCATTAAAATCCAGCATAAAGCATTTGGTTCATAGCGAATTTCCCAACCAGCTAATTGCAATCGCCAAGTAACATCAATATCTTCAGTAACCATATCAACATTCCAATAATCAATCTCTTGCAATGCATTTTTACGAAAGCCAACGATGACACCTGAAACGGCGAATAATCGTCCATATAATTGCTGGGTTCGCTTAATCAGTCCAATAATAGAAGAAAATTCTCCCACTTGGAGTTTTCCCAATAAAGTGGAACGATTACGAATCCGTGGATTCCCTGTAACTGCGCCGATTGTTGGATCGGTGGCTAAATGATTTATCATCCAAAGGGCGGCATTTTGATCCAGCAGTGCGTCTCCATCAATGCAAATCAGGAACTCATTGGGCGATACCAATGCCCCTTTACGTAAAGCCATTGCTTTGCCTTGATTGGTTGCCAAGTGTAGAATACGTAAATTGTCATATTGTTCTCCTAATTCATCTAAGATTTCGGCTGTATTATCAGTACTGCCATCATTTATGGCGATAACCTCGAAATCTGGGTAGTTTTGTTTGACTACAACACCTAGGGTTTCTCGCGCCGTATCTCCTTCATTGTGGCAAGGAACGAGGATGGAAACTGGGGGGTAGTCAGCTAGAGCTGGTGGATAGGAAGGAGTATAACGTTCCCACAGTAAATAATAATAAATCCCACCAATCATCCACACATAAGCCATTATTAAGGGGTAATGGATGACAAAGCTGAATAGATAATTAAAGAAGATTTCCAAAATTAAATTATCATTTTAATAGTTATAGTATTTTAGATGAAACTTTCGCCCAAAAACCTCCGAGGTTTTCAAAACCTCGGAGGTTTAGACTGAAACTATTAATACAAAATCTATACCGTATTTGATTAAAAACTCTCAACATCATGAAAATATTAGCCTTTGATACCTCAACTGAAGCCTGCTCCTGTGCTTTATATAGAGACGGAAAAATCGAAGATCGTTTTGTGATTGCTCCCCGAAAACATGCCACTTTAATTTTAACAATGGTAGATGAATTACTATCTGAAGCTGGTTTAACAATCACTCAATTAGATTTGTTAGCATTTGGTAGAGGACCGGGTAATTTTACTGGTTTACGCATCGCCTGTGGTGTTGCCCAAGGTATTGCTTTTGGAGCTGATATTCCTGTTGCTCCTATTTCTTCTTTAGCCACTTTGGCACAAGAAGCAGCCCAGAATAAAAACGTATTAGCTATAATTGATGCTCGAATGGCTGAAATTTATTCAGGATTATATATTATTGATAATCAAGGTATAATGCGCTGTTCTGGATCCGAAATGCTTTGTGTGCCTAATAATATCACTATTCCAAATGCAGGACAATGGTTTGGTGTAGGTACTGGCTGGGCTACTTATGGAGATCAATTAAGTAAACGATTAGGTGAGCGGTTACAAAATTATCAAACTGATAAATATCCGCAAGCTCGTGCTATGATGCCATTAGCATTAACTGCCTTTAAAGAAGGGCAAATCGTTAGTGCGGAAAACGCTTTACCAGTTTATTTGCGTAATAAAGTGGTTAATTAAATTGTAACTACTCAGGGCAACCGATTGCCCCTACAATAATATTCAGATGTCAAGTGACGAAATCTGGCTATGTAGGGGCAATCCCTTGTGGTTGCCCTGAGTAGCTACATTAAAATTTTTAAGGACAAGCTTATGCTACCCACAATCACTATTGTAGGTCGTCCCAATGTTGGAAAATCTACATTATTCAATGTGTTAACTAAGACTCGTGATGCCTTAGTTGCTGATCAACCTGGTTTAACTCGGGATCGAAAAATCGGCAAAGGGCGCGTCGGTGGGCGCGACTATTGGCTTATTGATACTGGCGGATTGGGAGAAGAAAGCGGTACGATAGTTGAGCGCATTACTGAACAAGCACTATTAGCAGTTAAAGAGGCTGATTGTGTATTATTTTTGGTTGATGGACGTGCTGGCTTAACATCTGTCGATGAAAATCTAGCCCAAAATTTGCGCCAGTTCAATATACCTATTTATTTAGTAATTAATAAAAGCGAAGGGAGACAAGCTGAAATAATTAGTGCTGAATTTCATAGTTTAGGATTTGGAGAAATTTTTGCAATTTCTGCTGCTCATAAACGTGGTATTACCAGCTTAATGGAAAAAGTCTTATCCCGTTTTCCTCAAGTAGAAACAGCCCCTGAGCCGGAATTGACAGGTATAAAAGTTGCCATTATGGGTCGTCCAAATGTGGGCAAATCGACGCTGGTTAATCGTATGTTAGGTTATGAGCGAGTAATTGCCTTTGATGAACCTGGTACAACCCGTGATAGTATTTTTATACCCTTTGAGCGTGATGGACAATTATATACTCTAATAGATACGGCTGGAGTGAGGCGGCGTGCTAAAGTTCATGAAACCGTAGAAAAATTTAGTATTATTAAAGCATTTCAGGCTATAGAAGCATCTAATGTTGTAATTATGCTATTAGATGCCCATGAAGGTGTAACTGATCAAGATGCGAATTTATTAGGTCAAATTATTGACAGTGGGCGAGCTTTAGTTATTGCGGTAAATAAATGGGATGGTGTCAGTGATCGTGAAGAAATACGCCGCAATTTGAGTCGAAAATTGCATTTTATTGATTTTGCAAAAATTCACTTTATATCGGCCCTACATGGTAGCGGCGTTGGTAACTTATATCAATCTATCCAAAGTGCATGGCAGGCAGCCCATAGAAAAATTAACACTGCTCGTTTAAACCAAGCTTTGCGCGAAGCGATCAGCACTCACCAACCACCGCTTATACGTGGTAGACGAGTTAAATTACGCTATATCAATCAAGCTGGATATAATCCGCCACGATTTTTGATTCATGGAAATCAAGTAAAAGCATTACCTAATGATTATAAACGTTATTTAATCAAATATTTCCGTACTAAATTTAAATTAGAGGGAACCCCAATACAATTAGAATTTAGACAAGGGGAAAATCCCTATGAAGGGCGAAAAAATGTCTTGACTCCGCGCCAACAGAAAAAACGTAAACGCTTGATACAGCATGTTAAGAAAAAAAAATAAGCTTTCGCCAAAAACCTCCGAGGTTTTAAAAACCTCGGAGGTTTATCTATACTTAAGCGGTAGGAACATAATCAGGTGGTGCGCTACTTAAGAAAAAAAAATAAGCTTTCGCCAAAAACCTCCGAGGTTTTCAAAACCTCGGAGGTTTATCTATACTTAAGCGGTAGGAACATAATCAGGTGGTGCGCTACTACCGCCACCTTGAAATAAGAATTTCTGCATTTCTTCTTCAAGCATCTTACGCGCTTTGGGGTCGGCTGGGGATAAACGATATTCATTTATCAACATTGTTTGTTGTTTTACCCACATTTGCCAAGCTTCTTCAGAAATATTTTCATAAATCTTTTTGCCCAGTTCACCTGGATAAGGTGGAAATTTTAAACCTTCCGCTTCTTTGCCGAGTTTAAGGCAGTTCACCATACGACTCATATTAATTTACTCCTTGCTAAAGCTTTTTACTCGATGATCATGTTTTTATTTCTTGACTTTTTGAAAAAAATCGGAATTTAAATCAATACTATTAATCTTTAAAGATTCTCTAATAATTGGAGTCCAAAGCTAAAGCTTTAGCTACGCTTATTTTGTTTGGACTCCAAGTCATTTTTAAATTTTAACAGTTTGTTTTTATTACAAAAACCTAAAAATTGTTGCTGTCAGTGCGTAATTCCTAAAAAATAAAAATAACTAAACCGAATAAGATTTTATATTCAATGAGATAATTATTTTTGGTATTATATCATTATGATCTAAAAGTACTCAAATAAATGACATATGAAAAAAAATATCTATCAAAATCAGAATTTAACTATATTAGTACTAGAAAGTCAAGAAAACATAGCTCAAAAAGACATCAATTTTTTTTACAATGAAATATTAAAACTAATAAGTGTAAGTACAGTTACAGATGCTTTAGCTTACTTACAAAAAAATGTTCCAGATATAATTTTACTTAATCTTCAAATTTCTGAGAGTGCTAGAAAAATTATTCAAGAGATTCAGCAATTAGAGCTTGATACTATAATTATAATTTTCACAACTCAAGATTCTCTTAATCAGATACTTGCAACAATAGTTAATTGTGCATTTAAATTTGTTGCGAAAACCGTATCTAGCTGGCAAAATTTGGAATTCCAATTAAATAAAAGTTATAACTATCATGGTTTTATAGGCATTTCC
>JALWSU010000261.1 GCA_026993485.1 Thiotrichaceae bacterium
TTCAAGAAACACTATACCTCCTATCTATACCTGGTATGCGCGAATCAATCTGAGAGATACGGTTTTATGTAAAAACCTGCCAGGTTTTTAAAACCTGGCAGGTTTAAGATGACTCGAAATGAAAGATATTTTTTATTATATCGGTCTTATTTATATATACATATTATAAGCTTAACATAAATTTATCAGAGCTATTTGGTATTCAGAATTTAAAAAGGGGGTAGGATGTTATTGAATTTAACTTCTAAACTCGAAGAGTGGCTCAATAATTGGTTATCGAAAGAAGAACCGCCACCTGATATTCCCATCTGTAATTTTGATGCTCTTGCAAGTGAAATGAAATTGGCTGATGTTATATTAGTCGAGGGGCGAAGCAGGATTAGTCAGGTAATCAAGTTAATCACTCAAAGCCAATGGAGTCATTCGGCACTTTATGTGGGTTCTTTATCTGAGAATAAAGATGAAGAAATACGTAAGCTTTTGATCGCTCAAGGGGTGGAAGATGAAAATAAGAAATATCTTGTAGAAAGCTTGCTTGGAGAAGGTATGGTTTTAACCCCGCTTTATAATTATTCCAAAGATAATATCAGGCTTTGCCGACCCAGAGGTTTAACAGTTGATGATGCTAATATTATAGTTAAGTATAGTCTTGAACTATTGGGTAGAGAGTATGATTTTAGACAATTATTTGATTTAGCAAGGTTTTTATTACCTTATGGTATTTTACCCCGGCGGTGGCATTCTTCATTATTTAGCTATCGTGTTGGAAAAACCGCGCGGACGGTTTGTTCAACTGCCATTGCTGAGGCTTTTATGAAAGTCAATTTTCCAATTCTGCCAATTGTCAAAATGCATAAAGATGGGGGGCTACATATCAAAAAAAGAAATCCGAGAATTTTTCTGCCCAAAGATTTTGATTATTCACCTTATTTTGACATTATAAAACATCCTTTTATTGAGTTTCCAGAAAGCAAATTTAATTTTAATTTTTGGAATTTGCATACGGTTGGTGCTTATCGTAATTTACCTTGGGATAAAAAGGAAAATATTTTTTGTAATAGTGCTGATGAATGTTTTGAAATGATTGTGTATGAAGATGAAAATTAGGACTTACGCACTGACAGTAGAAGTTTGGTTATTTTTTTAATAAAAACAAACTGTTAAAATTTATAAATTACTTGGAATCCAAAGCTAAAGCTTCTTAGCTTCTCTTCGCTCCAAGGAGAAAATAAAAAAATTTGTAATGCGTAAGTTCTAAAAATGAAGATAAGGAGTTATAAAAATGAACGTCCTAATTATCATCATTACGCTATTTTTGATATTGTTATTCTTAGCAAGGTTATCCTTAAATTTATTGGTTTGGATTATCGGGATTGCTGCTCTACTTGTGGCTGCGGTTGTTTGGGGCGAATTTGAGGAGACAACCACTATCGTTATTTTTAGCGTGTTTGTGCCAATTTCATTGCTGTTATTGACTCCCACTATTCGTAGATGGTTAATCTCTTTTCCTGCCTTTGCACTACTTAAACATCATTTGCCGCCAATGAGTGATACTGAAAGGGAGGCGATTGAATCTGGTACGGTATGGTGGGAGGCTGAATTATTTCGGGGACATCCTAATTGGTCAGTTTTATTTAATGCTCCAAAGCCAAAATTAAGTGAGGCAGAACAAGCATTTTTAGATAATGAAACCAATACCTTATGTTCCATGATTGATGATTGGCAGGTGAATCATAAGGATAAAGATTTAAGTAAGGAAACTTGGGATTATATCAAGCAAAAGAAATTTTTTGGCATGGTTATTCCCCGTGAATATGGCGGATTGGGTTTTTCTGAACTAGCTCATTCTGCTGTGGTTAGTAGAATCTCGACTCGGAGTGTTACTGCGGCTGTAACGGTTATGGTTCCTAATTCATTAGGTGCTGGTAAATTGATTAGAAACTATGGCACTCAAGAACAAAAGGATTATTATTTACCGCGTTTAGCTAGTGCTGAAGAAATTCCCTGTTTTGCTTTGACTGCGCCTGCCGCTGGTTCTGATGCTACTGCTATTCCTGATACTGGTGTTGTTTGCAAAGGCAAGTTTAAGGGAAAAGAAGTTTTAGGGCTGAAGTTGAATTGGAATAAGCGTTATATTACTTTAGCACCGATAGCGACATTATTAGGTTTAGCATTTCATGCCTTTGATCCTGATCATTTATTAGGTGATAAGGAAGATTTGGGTTTGACTTGTGGCTTGATTCCAACGGATATAGAAGGTGTGAAACTGGGTACGAGACATAATCCGCTAGATACGCCGTTTCTTAATGGCCCAACTTATGGTAAAGATGTGTTTATTCCGCTAGATTATGTTATTGGTGGAAAAGAACAAATCGGCAAAGGTTGGAAGATGTTAATGGAATCATTAGCGGTAGGACGCGGGATTTCATTACCAGCTTTGGGAAATGCAACTGGACAGTTTTCAGTTTTAACTGGTTCAGCTTATACACGAATCCGTAAGCAATTTAATTTACCGATTGGCTATTTTGAAGGAGTGGCGGAAAAGTTAGCTATAATCGGAGGTTTTGCTTATGCAATGGATGCTTCGAGTAAATTGATTATTTCTTCTTTGGAAGCAGGTGAAAGATCGGCGGTTTTATCAGCCATGATTAAATATTTTAATACTGAAAGTGCGCGTCAAGTCATGAATGCTAATATGGATATTCATGCGGGGCGTGGTATTAGTATGGGTGCGAATAATTATCTGGCTGAAAATTTTAAGAGTATTCCGATTTCAATCACTGTTGAAGGGGCGAATATTTTAACCCGAACTTTAATGATTTTTGGACAAGGAGCGATTCGTTGTCATCCTTATGTACAAGGCGAAATGCAGGCTTTGCAACAAGGCGATTTGAAGCAATTTGATCAGTTATTATTTGCTCATATTGGACATGTAATTTCCAATAAAGCTAGAGCATTTTTATATAGCTTAACAGGTGGTTGGTTGTCAGCTAAGCCTAAAGGT
This sequence comes from Thiotrichaceae bacterium, assembly GCA_026993485.1. GTDB lineage: Bacteria > Pseudomonadota > Gammaproteobacteria > Beggiatoales > Beggiatoaceae > JAUXCJ01. Next base: position 3,005 of record JALWSU010000261.1, read on the forward strand.
TTATCAAGCGTAAAACGGTATATTCGGATGATAAATACCTTAAGTGCTTCATTTGCTCTGTTTGCAGATTCAGCTTTATTATTACTCGGAGGAGCTTTAAAACGCCGAGAAATGCTAACGGGGCAATTTGCTGATGCTTGGATAGATTTATGTGTCAGTTCAGCGGTTTTGAAAAAATACCATGATGAGGGAGAGAAACAGGAAGATCGAATTTTGGTAGATTGGATAGTTCAAACGCTATTATATAAGAGCTATCATTCATTGGTTAATGTCATTGAAAATATGCCATTTTTCGGTTTAGCTCCAATTATGAAACTAGCGTTTTTGCCAGTATTCATAAAACCGAGCTTACCTTCCCATGCTTTAAGCTATAAAGTCGCCAGATTGTTATTAAAAGATTCAGAAGCGCGACAAAATTTGACAAAATGGTGTTATATTCCAACTAAGAAAGATGAAGCCTTACGCATTTTATTAGATGCTTATGATCAGATGCCATTTGTTGATGATATAGAAAAGCGCATTAGGAAAGCCCATTCTCGGAAACCGTTGCTGGAAGATTTTGAACAGTGGCTAGATAGATTAGTGAAAGATAAGCTGCTGACTCAGGAAGAACGAGATAAATATGTATTGGCTAGACAGTTAATTGATAAGGCAGTTGCGGTTGATGATTTTAAGGCGGAAGATTATTGAAATAAGGAAATGAAAGGGCAGTCACAAGAGATTGCCCCTACAAACGAAGTAACGAAGTAAACAATGATGTAGGGGCAATCCCTTGTAGTTGCCCTTTTAATCTTGTCGTTTGTGCTATGCGACGCTAGCTAGAGCGTCGCGCCACGCTGGAGCGCTCTCTCTTATACATAAGTATAACGTATATGATATAATATATATTATATCATAATTTCAAGGAAATCACAATGAGTTACTGGGCAAATGATGAAGTTAAGAGCGTAAACTTTGAAGACAAACGTTTAGGTATTTTACTCAATTGGGAGATAAGCCCAATGAAAGTATTCCAGTGGCTTGTGGTGGATGGGCGGAAACTTTAGCTGCATACCGTTTCTTTGATAACGAAAAAGTCACATCCGATCAAAGACTTTCCAGTCATTTAGAGGCTAGTATAAAAAGAATTGCTTGTCACCAAGTAGTTTTATTGCCACAAGATACCATAGATTTGGTGTACACAATCAACAAAGATTCAAAAGGTTTAGGCACCCTTAAAGAAACTGAAAAAACTGAAATATTTTTACATCCAACTATAGCCATTACACCAGTTCGTGTTTATTTAGGTGCAGTAGGTGCGAAAATTTAGCTTCGCTTACTTCGTTTAGCTTCGCTTACTTCGTTTAGCTTCGCTTACTTCGTTTGGCAAAGAACTGAAAAAAGCCCACGTTCAGAACGTAGAAACAAGCCAATCAATGAAAAAGAAAGTTCAATTTGGCTTGAGGGTTATCAGACTGCTTGTGAGATTAGCAGCCAGGTACCCCCTGATTGTAAGTCTTGCTGATCGAGACGGGGAGATTTATGAATGGTTCTTAGAAACCGAAGAAGATTCTCCTACTACTCGTGCAGAATGGATCATTCGTGCCGCTCAAAATAGAGCGGCGGCTAAACTAGATAAAAACACAAGAAAACTTTGGGAACAACTTGAAAAAACGGCTTGGTACAGTTAACTTTACTTTACCATCTCATGCGTGAAAAAAGGGAAGTTCAACAAGCTATAAGATCAGCTAGTGTTACTCTAAAAGCTCCATCACAGGAGGTAAATTAAAAAATGTTCAAGTAAATGCTGTGCTTGCAGTTGAAATTAATCCTCCACTTGGAGTGAAACCATGGTTACTTCTAACTTCTCTTCCAGTTGGAAATTTTGAACAAGCTTCCACCAAATGGTATCTAGATCGATGAGAAATTTAAATTTTCTTCAAAGTGCTTAAAAGTGGTTGTAAAGTTGAAAAATTACAATTAGAAACAATGGACCGAATGCCGCCTTGTTTAGCTCTTTACTTGATTATCGCTTGGCGTACATTATTCGTGACCGTGACAAAGTTTGGATGAACTTATCCAGATTTAGATTGTGAATTTATTTTTACTCGGGAAGAATGGCAAGCGGTCCACCTAGCTGTGAATCAAACTGCATTGCCGTCATCACCGCCGTCAGTCACTTGGCGAAATGCTTTCAATGAAAGCCAGTTTGGGTGGTTATCTAGGAAGAAAATCTGATAGCCCACCTGGACCTAAAATAATCTGGTTCGGATTGAAAAGAATGCGATATTTTGTGTTAATTTTCAAGGCAATAAAAAAACTACCAGAGGTGTATCCTTATGATATTATGCCACAAAGCATTTGAACATCCGAACACTGGAAGATATAAAACAATAAAACAATTAAATCAATTACTTAAATACTTATGTATAAGAGAGTGCGCCCCAGCGTGGGAATGAGAGTAACTTTTTTTCTCGTTTCCACGCTCCAACGTGGGAGCGAGGAAAAAATAACACCTATCTAAGAACTTTCATGGTCTTAACTTCTTCATTATAAAAACGATTAATGGTTTTTTTCAAGGTTTCATCTTCAGCATAACCAATTGCTTTTTGATAATATTCATTTGCATAACGTTTAGAACCAAAAAGATGATAATCACTAGCAATTTTTAGACATATCATTGCTTTTTGATTATCCGTAAAAAAATAATCCAATTGTTCCAAAGCCTTTTTATGGAACTTAGCGGCTTTTTGGGGTAACTCATGATAATAGGCAATATCGCCCAATAAATTATAGGCTGTCATTGATGAATATGGCGTTTTATAATGGTCATCATCCCAATTAGTCTCAATCCATTCTTCCATTTCAAATGCTTGTTCATATTTACCTAAACCATCCAGTGCCATAATCATAATCATAACCGGTTCAATAGCTTGAGGTTCTGTTTCCATCGCTTGGGTAGCATATATTTTTGCTTTCTGAAAATCATTCATTGTTATACTTGCAATGGCTTTCAGATAAAACAGGAAACTTTCGTTTTCATCAATAGCATCAATTTGATTGATGTACTTAACAAATTCTTTTTCATAACCAAAACTATGAAGTAAAACCGTCCCCATAATAGCATCCTTTCTAACCTCTTTTGAAGCTGATTTCTGATTTTTGAGGTAATTGTTAATCATCTTACGGGTTTTCTGCATAACCTTTGCATAGCTCTTACGTAAACGCTCGGCTTCGTTTTTCTTTTTGTCAAGCAGTAATTTGTCGTTCAATTGTTTAAGCTGAACCAGTTTTTTTATTATATCAACTCTATAATTTTTAAATTCCTTTCCTTTTGTGTCTTCAAAAAGGGTAGCTTTTGCTTGAGACAATAAGGAATCGAATTGAGTTTTACTCTCTTCATGTTTAGCTAAGTTTGTCTTCATTTGCTCATTGGCAGCTTTTAACTCATCCAACAATTCTTGAACTTTACCAGTTCCAAGTTCCCCAGAAGGAAGTAATTCAAAAACATATTTTTTTTTCTGTTTGCCTTTTTCTGTTAAAATAACAATTCCAAATCTACCTAATTTAGTAACACTAATCAAAGTCAATTTAGTTGCAACACCAACTTTTATATTATTACCAAGTTTTTTGACAGAGTTACCTACATAATCTAATATGGCATCTTTACCAGCATTAAGAATAGTTTTGAGAATTGCCTTACTCGTTTTAGCCTTAACACCAAGCAAACTACCAATGGTTGATAAACCTGCTACATAAGAACTAGAACTAGCACCTCCTATCCAAGCAGCTATACTACTAATGCCAGCACTAGCAGCAGGCGCACCTGTGCCAGCCGTATAAACAGTGAATGCTGCTGCTCCAGCAGTAGCTACACCCATAGCTGTCCAAAACACGGCATCATTTTGCCAAAAGGGTTTATCATAAACATTCTCGAATCGAACGTCTCCAGTGTCGTTTAGATAAGCTTTGGTTTTAGTGGAAATATTTGTAGCAGTTTCTGCAAGATTTTTTGTTGTGGTGGTAGATATTTCCCCTATTTTACTAGCTGCTCCTTTTGCGGTTTCTTTGATTTTCTCCCAATAAGATGGTTCTTTATTATAGGATTTTTCTGAACCATCAGCCTTTAACTTTGCAGGGGGGTCAGCAGGAGTGTTAGCAGGAGTTTCTTTACTCCACCACCAAGCTCCTGATTGAATTGGCACTGTAGCTAACATCAACAGTGTAATTATTGTCAAAAGCGTTTTTTTCATAATTCCTCCATAACAAACAATAAGCACAAAAAATATAAGAGTGATAATTAAACAAAATAAAAACAAAAAGGTCAATCTTTTGGTTAAACCATATCAATATCTCAACAAAATCCGCAATTTACCACTATCATCACCTCAAAAAACTCCTACATCATCAACAAACTCAACCAATTTCAAACCAAAAATCTTAACCAGAGAAAAATCACTTTCCCAAGAATAGGTAATCTCAGTATTACTAACTTCAACAATTGGCCGCACAAAAAGCTTAGTCCGGGGCTTTAGATTGCGAGGTAATCTCAATATTACCATTAACTTTAATAATTGGTGGATTTTCTGGAGGATTAAGCCAAACTAAAAAGAAACACCATTTTCTCGTTCTCACGTTCCAGCGCAATCCTTTAAATACAAGTCAAATTTGTCAGTACGCTTTGCTTACTTAGCTTAGCTTACTTCGTTTCGACTAGAGAAAGCTGGTCGCCCAAAGCTAAAGCTTTGGACTCCAAAAGAATCCTTAACTTAATGGCAGTGACGCTGGAGCGTGGGAACTATAAATATCATCATAGTCTTTTCGTAAGACATAAAATACTCCGGTTTTATTAATCTATATCACTAAAGCTTGATTTGCTTTTAGCGTCGAATAATATAAAATACACGCCCATACCATTCAACCAACTGAGAGTTGTTAATTCTATAACTCAGAGTACCTATTATGGAAGTATATGAGAAAATTAAATTTATTCGGACATTTAGAAATTGGATACAAGAAATAGTAGCAAGTAATTTTTCTCGTTCCCAAGCTCCTGCTTGGGAATGAGTAATTTACTGTAGGGGCAATCGGTTACCCTTATGTATAAAGGAGTGCGCTGGAGCGTGGGAACTAGAGTGCGTAACATCAGTTATAAATAAATTGCAGGTAATTGATAAATATTTTGGCTAAGTTTAAAAACCTCGTCACCATTATTAATAACTAAGCCATAAGGACAATTGTATTCTTCAATAAACTTTTCTAGGCTTTGTAGTTGACGTTTTAATGTTGAGAAACCCGATTTGATTTCAATTGGTATTAAGCCCGCTTGAGTTTCGAGAATTAAATCAATTTCCGCTTGTTGCTGTGTTCTATAGTAGTAATATTTGATTTCTTCAAGATTATTTTTAAAGTGGCGGATAATCTGTTCTGATATAAATATTTCCCAAATTTTTCCAAATTGGGGGTGAGATTTTAAATCATTGCTGGTTCGGATGCGGAGAAAATAATTAATAATTCCTGTGTCACGCAAGTATCCTTTGGGCATTTTTACTGCACGTTTGAGTGCATTTTTTTGATAAGAGGGCATTTGTCGCCATAAAAATGTTCCTTCAACAATATTGAAATAGTTTTTTACTGTTGATTGGGAAACGTCTAGGGAACGGGCGAAGTTGGAGATATTAATGATGTCGCCACTGGCATAAGCCAGCATTTGTATGAATCGTTTATATGTTTCTAACTGTAGCCTAGGAAATAAGGCACGAATGTCTCTTTCGACATAAGTTTTTATGTAATTTTCCATCCATAGGCGGAAATATTTTTGGTCATTATGACGTTTTAAGAACGGTTCTGGGTAGCCGCCATATAAACATAGTTCTAATAGTTCACGTTTGTCAAAATTAGGTTGTAGTGATTTGAGCCGTTCTGGTTGTGAGAATGCCGCAATCAAATCAGGCGAGTTCTTTTCTAAACCCTCTTGCCATTGAAAGGGTTCTAATTCAACAATTGCAACACGACCAGCAAGGGTTTCACTGATATTTTTTAGTAATTGCGGTGAACTAGAACCGCTGAGTAAGAATTGCCCGTTTTGGTTTCTATTTTTATCAATATTTATACGCAATGCTTTAAATAGTGCGCTTGAAGTTTGGGCTTCATCAAATACTAGAGGTCGCTCAGTTTCTTCTTGTAAAAATAATTCTGGTTCGGTGTTAATGCGTTGAAAATAATCTTCTCGCTCTAAATCAAAACAGGGAGCATTGGGTAGAATTTGTTTTAATAAAGTTGATTTTCCTACCTGTCTAGCTCCTAAAATTACTACACAGGGAAACTGATTTAATAAATAATCAATTGATTTGGAAATATTTCTTTTTAAAATAGACATTTGATAAATTTCCTTGTTGGAGTCCAAAGCTTTAGTTTTGGATGACCTCCTAAAGCTAAAGCTTTGGATTCCAAGTTAATTGGAGTCAAGTTAAATAGAAAATCCTTATTTATGTTTAAATCTAGACTATTTTTATAACTTTAATTATAATGAGTATAATTTAAAATAAATCCCTTATACTCGACTATCAAGTTTTTTTGCTTGACAAAATTTACTCAAGATTCATTTAAATAAATTAATGATTTCTTATCTAAAAAAGCTACTCAAGTAGTGAATCGCATTAGTATTTTTTTTAACTACAGGGATGAGTTATAAGACGGGATAAGGCAAAAATCTAAGTGTTTTTATCCGCTTTTATAACTCATCCCTGTAGTTATTGAAAAACTTTTAATAATATAACTATGTTGATTTTATTTAAATATAAATCCGTATTAACCAGCCAAAAAAATTGATAGTCGAGTTATAAATATATATTGAATTATCCAAATTTAGAAGTCAAACATGCTTTTATGACTTATTTATGTGATTTCTTTAATTAAGGAATTTAATTTATGAACTCAAAGAAGGAATCTTTTTATCTCTGGAGATGTTTACCAAATGCTGAAGTGATTAAAGTGGGGTTATTTGCATTAGAACAATTCCAAAATGGTAAAATTGATAATCTTCAATTTCAATATACAAAAGAATATCTTAAACGAGATGATGCGATTTCTTTAGATCCATTAAATGCGCCATTAACAGATGAGCTTTTAAATTACGAAACTAATGGGCATTACTTACCAGGATTTATAGATGATTGTCTTCCTGATGATTGGGGAAGAAGAGTTATTGCCTTAATTCTATCCATCAAATACGTCAATACATTAACACTTCTCAACAATGTCAATAATACTCTGATTGGTGATATTATTATCACTTCTTCATCTCATAATAATAAACCAAAATTCTTAAACGGTATTAATCTCAATGAGATAAATAAACTTGTGAAAAGTGGCTGGAAGGGTAATCTGGATTTATCACTTGAAAATTTTCAGTATTTTTCTATGCTTAAAGCAGGCAGTTCTGGTGTTGGTGGAGCAAGACCAAAATTATTAGTAAGCGATAGTGAGGGGGAATGGATTTATAAGTTTAATCGTTCTAATGACATATTTGATGTTGCAATTGCAGAATGGGCAAGTTTACAGGTTTCAAAAAAAGCTGGCTTAATAACACCAGATTGTTTTATCACTACCATTGGTGAACGAAAATGCTTGAAAATCAAACGCTTTGATGTGAGTCCCAACGGGGGAAGGTATCATTTATTAACCTTAAATTCTCTGTTAAAAAATCGCTATACTCAAGAAGATCCTTTTTCATCCAGTTATGAAGATATAGGAAAGATAATTAGAAAATATTGCATTAATCCTAATCGTGATATACAGCAACTGTTAGGACAACTTCTGCTTAATGGGCAAATCGCTAACACTGATGATCATTTACGAAATTTTTCTTTAATTAACAGAGGTAAAGGATGGGAACTAAGCCCGGTTTATGATATTTTACCGAATCAAGATAATGATTCTTTCCACCAAATTACTATTTTAAACCAACCTTACATTCCTTCTTTGGATGAAGCTGAATATGCTGGGAAAGCTCTTGGGGTGAATCAAGTAGATAGTTTTAAAATAGCCAAAAATGTAAAAGCTGCTATTTCTAAATTCCATTATTTTTTGAAAATAGGCGGAGCATCCGATAACGAATGTCAAAAAATCATGAAAAGTGCAAGACAATTGCCAAGTAATTAATTATAGGTAATTTTTTATGGATATAATTTATTTAAAAGAGTTAAAGATAGAAACAATCATTGGCGTTTATGATTGGGAACGCGAAATCAAGCAAACTGTGATACTTGATTTAGAAATGGGGGCGGATATTCGTAAAGCTGCTACAACCGATAAGTTAGAGGATACCTTGAACTATAAAGCGGTTGCTAAACGCTTAATTGAGTTTGTGAGTCAAAGTGAATTTCAATTAGTGGAAACTTTGGCGGAACGAATTACGGAGATTGTTTTAAATGAGTTTTCTGTGCCTTGGGTGCGGTTGCAATTGAATAAAATTGGGGCAGTACGCGGTTCACGGGATGTGGGTATTATTATTGAACGAGGACAGAAAAATGCCGCAAGTGTACGTTAGTATCGGCAGTAATATTGAGCCACGCCGTTATATTAGTAGCGGATTGGATTCTATGCAGCAGCATTTTGGCGGCTTGATTTTGTCTTCGGTGTATGAAAGTGAGGCTGTAGGTTTTGAAGGTGAGAATTTTTTGAATCTCGTGGCTTTGTTTGAAACGGATAAGACAGTTACTGAGGTGATTGCTATTTTGCAACAGATTGAAATCAATAATAATCGCCAACGTGTTGCTGGAAAACGTTTTAGTGCGCGTACTTTGGATTTAGATATTTTATTGTATGATGATTTGGTGAGTGATGAATTAGCTATTCCTCGTGATGAGATTTTAAAATATGCTTTTGTGTTGTTACCATTGTCTGAACTGGCACCTGATGCTAAGCATCCCGTGACTGGACAGACTTATGCTGATTTATGGCAAAATTTTGATAAATCTGGACAAAATTTGTGGCGAGTTGAGGTATTGTTTTAAATTACTATAGCACTACCCGTTTGTATAAAATACAGCGTACCAACCTGCCAGGTTTTAAAAACCTGGCAGGTTTGTACTGAACTAAATCGGGTAACGCTATAAAAACCTCGGAGGTTTAGGTTGAAAATATTTAGCTAAAAAACTAGTTTCTGAAACTTGAAAACTTTAAAAACCATGTCTATCGGCATTTCCCCAATCAAAAAAACTCCCCTTTTCGCTTTCCCAATCAAAGTTTTGCTTTGATTCATGTTGCCAGCTAAAATTTTTCTCATTATTTGGCTCGTATTGCCAGCTAAAATGTCGTTGTATTGGTTCTCGTTGCCAAAAAAACCTCATTTTTTCTTGACGTTTTAATTTTTCTTCCTTATATCCCATTTTCATTTACCTTAGCTAACTAATAGATTAGGACTTACGTACTGAAGAAGTTTTTTAGGTTTTTAAGTAAAAACAAACTGTTAAAAATTATAACTTATTTGGAGTCCAAAGCTTTAGCTTTGGACCGTCCAAAGCTAAAGCTTTGGACTCCAACCAAAGAGAAAATCAAAAATTCGTTTGTCAATGCGTAAGTCCTATAGATAATCATCAAGATTTTTTCTCAAAAATCTAACATCCTTTGAGCTTTACAAAGAATTATCACCAGATAGCCCCCAATCATAAAAACTCCCAGTTTCGTTTTCCCAACCAAATGTTTGTGGTGACTCATGTTGCCAGCTAAAATGTTTCTCATCAGTTGGCTCCAGTTGCCAACTAAAATGTCGTTGCATTGGTTCTCGTTGCCAAAAAAATTTCTTCTCGGTTTCGCTTTTTAATTTTTTGTCTTCATAAGAGCCCATTTTTATTTCCCCATCTGAATGTGGTGTTTTTATTGTAGAAAAAATCTGGTTATGAGTCAAATTACTATTAATTATGATACAAATAGGCTTAACAAGTCATCTAAAAAACGTTTACCTATCTCTGTAGGATAAATTCGTCCTTTTTCTTTGATTAACCAGCCTTTTATGTACGCCTGCTGCAAGCTATTTTCTATAAGAGCTAAATTAAGTCCCGTATTTTCTATAAATTCTTGTTCCATAAAACCTTCAACTAGGCGTAGGGCATTAATCATAAATTCGAGACTAGTTTCTTCAGGTGTTAGTATTGTTACATTCGCTTGGGGGTTTTGGATATAACTATGTGGATGGCGTTGTTTAGTTAAGCGAGTAATGCTAGTTGCATCGGTTATTTTAGCGTGTGCGCCTGCGCCAATTCCTAAATAGTCACCAAATTTCCAATAATTTAAGTTATGTTGACATTGTTGTCCAACTTTAGCATATGCGGAAATTTCATATTGTTGATAGCCTTGTTCGGCTAAATAAGCTTGTCCTGCCGTTTGCATTCTCCATTGTAAATCATCATTTGGTAAATAGGCTGGGTTTTGATGATAGAATAAAGTATTTGGTTCAATGGTTAATTGATACCATGAGATATGCTCGGGCTGATAGAAAACGGCGGTTTCTAAGTCTTTTAAAGCAAATTCAATGCTTTGCGCTGGTAAGCCAAACATTAAGTCTATGTTGATATTTTTGAATCCGGCAAGTTTAGCGGCTTCAATGGCTGTTATAGCTTGGCTACGTCCATGAATGCGCCCTAATTTTTGTAAGGCATTATCATTAAAGCTTTGTATGCCTATAGATAGGCGATTGATGCCAGCTTGTCGAAATCCTAGAAAGCGTGTGCTATCTGCTGTACCTGGATTGGCTTCTAGGGTAATTTCTGGATTAGCTATTAGGGGTAATCGCGTTCGTATGCCTGATAAAAGTTTATCAATCGCCTCGGGTGAGAATAGGCTAGGAGTGCCGCCACCGATAAAAATACTTCGCACACTGCGCCCCCAAACTTTGGGTAAATCTTGTTCTAAATCGGCAAATAATGCCGCTATATAGTCGGTTTCTGGTAATTCATTGCGGATTTGATGCGAATTGAAATCGCAGTAGGGGCATTTACGAACACACCAAGGTATGTGAATATAGAGACTTAAAGGTAGTGGAGTAGTGAATTTAAACATTTAAGTTCAACCTTAAAATCAGACCTACGAGGTTTTCAAAACCTCGGAGGTCTTTCACTTGGAAATTTTTCAAATAACTAAAGGAAAATTAAGGAAATCATTCATGAATCAAGTTGAAGAAAAGCAACCACGAACACGATATTTGGCAATTTACAGAGTTTATCACCCAGATTTTCCGACATTAGAACTGTATGGAGGGCAACATCCCGGCAAATGGGGTTATGGGGGGCCAACTGATAAAATTGAGGAACTGCTTAATTTAGGCATAACAAATAGTATTTGTTTAATCGAAGATTATGAATTGTCCTTGTATTACAATTATAAAGAGGATGCCCTGAAAATCAATCCGAATTTTAAATGGTTTCATTATCCCATTGTTGATATGTCTGTGCCAACCAAAGCCTTAATGGTAGAAATTTTGGATAAAATCGACGAACTCATAGCTGCGAATGAAAAAATCTATGTTCATTGTTTAGGTGGGCATGGTAGAACTGGAACCGTAATAGGCTGTTGGCTAAAAAGGCATGGTTTTGCACAGGGAGATATTTATCGGAAATTAGCAATTTGGCGGAAAGATACGCTTTTTGGAACTAGCATGTCTTCACCACAAAGAGCCGAACAATTTGCAATGATTAATAATTGGAAAAAGGGAGAATAAATGAAAACTATACTTGTTGTTGGTGGTGCAGGTTATATTGGCTCTCACATGGTAAAAATGCTGTTGGCTGCTGGATATCATGTGGTTACCTTTGATAATCTTTCAGGCGGTTATCAGGATGCAGTTTTGGGTGGAGATTTTGTATTTGGTGATATTGCAAATCGTCTCTTTTTAGAGCGTTTATTTAATCGTTATAACTTTGATGGAGTAATGCACTTTGCTTCATTGATTCAAGTTGGTGAATCTGTAAAACAGCCGGGTAAATATTATCAAAATAATGTTGCAGCTACTTTGAATTTACTAGATGCAATGGTAGCTTATGAGGTAAAAATTTTTATTTTTTCTTCAACAGCAGCTATTTTTGGAGAACCGCACTATGTACCGATTGATGAACAGCATCCTAAGCAACCGATTAATCCTTATGGTTTATCTAAATGGATGATTGAACAGATTTTGGGCGATTATGATTGTGCTTATGGTTTAAAATCTATTTGTTTGCGCTATTTTAATGCGGCTGGAGCTGATCCTGATGGTGAACTTGGAGAGCGTCATAATCCCGAAACGCATTTAATTCCTTTAGTTTTACAAGCCGCATCGGGGCGACGTGATGCCATTACTGTGTATGGACAAGATTATGATACTCCAGATGGCACTTGCATCCGTGATTATATTCATATCACAGATTTATGTCAGGCGCATTTATTAGCCTTAGAGCAATTATTAAATGGGGCTGATAGTGCTGCGTATAATTTAGGCAATGGTTCTGGTTTTTCTGTAAAACAAGTTATTGAGATTGCTAAAGAAGTTACAGATAAAACTATCCCAGTAATCATGGGAGAACGACGAGATGGAGATCCAGCTAAATTAGTAGCAGATTCAAAACAGGCACAAAGCGTATTAGGCTGGCAACCACAATATGCGGACTTAGCCACGATTATTGCCCATGCTTGGCAGTGGGAACAACAGGCTAAATGGTAAATAAGACCTGACAGGTTTTTAAAACCTGTCAGGTCTAAATCGCTCAGACTCTTTTAGTTAGGATTCAATATGGATTTACTCAATCACATTAATCAGCATTTTTACGAAAGTATTGAAATTCAGCATCAAGCTATGGATTTGACTCCCCTGATTCTCCAAGCGGGTGAGATGATGGCGAAATGTTTAAGAAAAGGCCATAAAATTTTAAGTTGTGGCAATGGCGGCTCTGCCGAGCAAGCGCAACATTTTGCCTCAGAACTAGTTAATCGTTTTGAAAAAGAGCGGCTGGGATTAGCTGGAATTGCTTTAACCACTGATGCTTCACTGCTAACTTCGATTGCTAATGATTATAGCTTTGATATTGTTTTTTCCAGACAAATTAATGCGTTAGCTACTAAAGGTGATATATTATTCGCCCTTAGTACCAGTGGTAACTCAGCTAATATTCTCAAAGCGATTGAAGCTGCACAACTGCAAAATATGGAAATTGTTTTATTGAGTGGCAAAAATGGAGGAAAAGCCGCGCGTAAATTGAGAACCAACTCAGATATAGAGATTCGTGTACCTAGTGAAAACACAGCCCGTATTCAAGAAATTCATTTATTGATTATTCATTGTTTATGTGATTTTATTGATAACGGTTTTTGAAATGTAAAATGCTTGACTCGTTTAATAAAGTTGCGTATTTTATGACTTCTATGTTAATAAGAGTTTTACACTATTTATGAAAAATATCAATAAGTTACAATCATTATTGTTTTTATTAGTCATTATTATCTCTAGCTTGCAATTTGCCAAGCCAGTATATGCTCAAGCGAATGACTTTTTGGAGGAAGCACTAGGAGGAATGGCAGCCATTTCAGCATTTTCAGCAACCCAGTATATTGGTGTCATGGCTGATGGTTATAAAAATGGGGTTTATAACCCACATGATATTCGAGTTAGAATTGGTGGTTTAAGAGGTGGATTGAGGGTTAATATTAAACAGTTGCGCCAAGTTCAGCAGAATGTCAATTTTGAGTCTTCTAAAGATAAACTGATAATTAAAGCTTTTATCGAACTGTTTGAGATTATTGATAAGGAATGCACGGCTCTGATCAACTACACTCAAACCCGCAAGCAAACCGAACTCAATAAATTTCATCAGTTTAGGAATCAATCTTGGAATCTAGTGGTTAGATTATTGAAATTGGGAGATGTCGCAGATTTATTGACTCCAGGTGGGGCTCGTCTTGGGATGTAAGTAACCACAATTAAGGGTTTGCCAACGTTCAAACCTCCGAGGTTTGCCAAACCTCGGAGGTTTTTGGCCAAGGTTCAAACCTCCGAGGTTTGCCAAACCTCGGAGGTTTTTGGCCAATCAATTATCTTCAGGTTCCATTTTGTCTGCTTGAGTCAGCAAAGTATCAATTTCGATTTCAGCTTCAATTGCATCAATCTCTTTTTGCATATTCTCAAAGGTACTATCCATATCAATATTATTAATTTCGCCCTCAATATTGCTATATTGTTGAATAGTACGCAAAGCATCTAACATATCCCGCTTGGCTTCCAAAGCCGCTACTTTCATTTTCACAATATCCAGATTATCTTTCAATTGCCTATATGTTTTCAACAGCTTTTTTTCAGCTACTCGAACTTGTTCCAGAAACTTTTCCATTTCTGCAATGGTATTTTGCAAGATAGCTACTTGTTGCTCAGAAGCACCAGCTTTGATTTTAGACGCTAAATAAGCTTTTCGAGCTTCCAATTTCCGTTCAAACGACTTACGCGATACTTTGACTTTAATCAAACTATCTTTGACTTGCGCGATTTTATTCTCATACTTTTGAATAGCAATATCGCCTTTACCAATCAAGCTTTGAATTTGATTAGTAATGCGTTTTTTTACTACATCTACTGCCGCAGTTCCATCTTCACTACATCCATAGGGTATTAATAGGATGATAGCTAGGAATAAAATTTTTATCTTATTCATAAAGTGCCTTTTCAATTGTCGATTTAGTGATTTCTGCCGATTCTAAAACGGCATTTGCCTCTTTTAAAAGAGTTTGTGAAATTACAGTGAATTTTCTTTTGCCTTGTATTTCATCTATTTTATAGGCAACATACGCACGTTCAACTTTAGCATAGATATTCTTTAAGGTAAAGTTTAAAGTTTTACGCAGCTCTTGCCATTGTTTAAGTGATTTCTCAATCATATCACGTTGATTTGGATATAAGCCTTTTAATTCATATAATTGTGGTATTTTTTTGTCAGCCAAGGCGATTTCTGCTTTCATTTTAGACATGGTTTGATATAACTCAGGATTCATTTCTATTATAAAAGCATTAACTTGTTTCTCAGCATTGACTCCCTCCTCAGTATCGCTACATCCAATTGTAAAACTAAAAATAAAACTTAATAAGAATAATAAGAAATATCTATTCATAAAGTTGTTTCTCAATTGTGGATTTTGTTACTTCGGCATTATCTAATGCTGCATTTGCGTCTTTAATCAAAGATGCTGAAATAACAGTGAATTTCTTTTTTCCCTGTATTTCATTAATTTTATACAAAACGTAGGCTTTTTCTACCTGTTGAGCAATTTCATCAGATACTTGGGTTAAGTGTTTCCGCAATGTTTGCCACAAACTAATTTTTTGATCAATCATTTTAGTTTGGTTTGGAAAGGCTTTTTTTAAGTCTTCTAATTGTTTAATCTTATTA
>JALWSU010000262.1 GCA_026993485.1 Thiotrichaceae bacterium
AAATGGGAAAAGAATAACCAACGCTTGATGCCGACATTGGAATTTGACTGTTTGCAAATCAAATTTTTTGATTATTTTTTTTCTATACAAACCTGAAAAATGGACAGAGATATATGGAAATTATAAGTCAAAAATATAGCGTCATATATTATAAGCTAACAAATACTATTCATTGTTCAGGCGTTATGCGCCTTAATGGTAGACAAGAATATGCACCTATCCTACAATTATTCGAAAAAATTGTTGAACTTGAACCACCTCAAATTACAATCAAGTTACAAAGGCTTGAAGCAATTAATAGTTATGGCATCTCCATGTTTGGACAATTTCTATTTGCTATAGATAGGAAAAAAACAATTAAATTATTTTTACAAGGTGATAAGGGAATTCCTTGGCAACAAAAATGGGCAAAGAATTTCCAACGCTTAATGCCAGCATTACAATTTGAATGGGTTTAAGCACTATGAATATATCCAAATTCAATCATTCTATTGGTTCAAAGCTATTTATTTACGTTTTAGCTGGGGTTTTATTTGGTTTAGGGGGCATGTCTTATTTTTTCTACCAAGTATTTGAACAAAATGCGAAAAATGAAATAAGAAGTTCATTAAAAACACAAGTAGAATCCATTGATGGTAAATTGAAACGAGTTGAAGAATTCTTAATCGGATTATCTTCTGCCGCTACGAGTATGCACCATGTTGGTATTTCCAATCGAAAAGCTTACAAAACCTTAGCATTTGAATTTTTCCAAAAACGCCCCCCATTAGTGGTTGGCAATGGTTTTGGTCAAACCCCTTATAAAATAGTACCAGAAACGGAATGGTATTGGCCTTATTTTTATGTTGATCAAAACCAACCAGATGCGGTAGGACAATTATTACCTGCACCGTATAATAAGATTCGTTTTGCTGAACTATTTGTAGATGATAATTATCCTAAGCGAGATTACTATACAAAGCCGATTGCTGCAAAAAAATCAATCTGGTCAGAACCTTATGATTGGTATGGTATTACCATGACCAGCTTTTTAAATCCTTTCTTTGATGAAACTGGCACAATGATTGGCGTTGCTGGGGCTGATGTCAATGTAACTGCCTTAACTAAACAAGTGAGCAGTTCCGTGATTAGAAATGGCGGTTATTTTGCCATTTTAAATCAGAAAGGACATTTGCTCTCTTATCCACCTGATCCCAAAAAGGCAAAAGCTAGAACCAGTTATCAAGAACTGCCATTACTTAATCAAATCTGGCCACAAATACAACAAAAACAATCTGGAATGCTGCAAGTTGATGGCACTTTTGTGAGCTATCAGCGGATTCCTAGTACCGAATGGATTATGCTGGCAGCAGTTCCACAGTCACTTGTATTAGGGCCAGTGTTTACTATTACAGCGATGGTAACACTGAGCGCAATGATTGTGATTGCACTAGTTGTTGTCTTATTTATTCATCGGCTTAATGCTCGTCTAAAGCCCATCTTATATGAATGCAATAACTTAGCAAAAGAAAAGCAAGGCGAAACTGTTCAGGCAATTGATATAACAGGTGTTGATGAATTAGAAGTATTGGATCGTTCTTTTAAGAACATGACAACACAATTAAAAGCCTCTTTTGAAACTTTAGAAGCGAAAAACGCCGAATTGCAAGAGTTGAATCAAATTAAGGATGAATTCTTAGCTAATACCTCACATGAACTAAAAACGCCGCTCAACGGTATTATTGGACTTGCAGAATCATTAATAGATGGGGCAACGGGCAAACTGGGGAATGAAACTAAAGCGAATCTCAGGATGATAGTTAGCAGTGGTAAACGTCTTTTAGCTTTAGTAAATGACATTCTGGATTTCTCAAAACTAAAACATCACACGCTTGAGTTACAACTCAAACCGATTGCACTCAGAGAACTCGTAGAAATAGTATTGACTTTAAGCCGACAACAAGTAAACAAACAAGAGCTGCAACTAATCAATGCGATTCCTTCTGATCTTTCTCCAGTTAAGGCAGATGAAAACCGTTTACAGCAAATATTGTATAACTTAATTGGTAATGCGATTAAATTCACAGAAAAAGGACAAATATCTATTTCGGCTAAACAGGTGAATGATAGTATAGAAATCTGCGTTTCTGATACTGGCATTGGTATTCCAGCCAATAAATTAGGGCGTATTTTTGAATCCTTTGAACAAGCTGAAGGTTCCACCGCCAGAGAATATGGTGGCACAGGTTTAGG
Source organism: Thiotrichaceae bacterium (assembly GCA_026993485.1). Taxonomy (GTDB): domain Bacteria; phylum Pseudomonadota; class Gammaproteobacteria; order Beggiatoales; family Beggiatoaceae; genus JAUXCJ01. Next base: position 2,233 of record JALWSU010000262.1, read on the forward strand.
ATTAGCGATTACTAAACAATTAGTCGAATTGCACAACGGAAAAATTTGGGTAGAATCAGAAGTTGGTGTTGGTTCACAGTTTTTTGTAACAATGCCCATTTCAGATGAACCAGCTATGCATTCTGAATCATCTGTGATTGCTGATAAAATCTCAACAGTTCAAAGCAGTTCAAGTGAAACTGAAATGAACTATGTGAAACCTACTACAAATACCCAATTTGACATTTTAATTGTTGATGATGAACCAGTTAATTTACAAGTACTGGAAAACTATTTATCATTAGAACATGAATACAATATTATTCCTGCCAGTTCTGGCGCCGAAGCCCTAGCCATTATAGAAACAGGTTTAAAACCAGACGCAGTTTTGCTTGATTTAATGATGCCAAAAATGACGGGTTATGAAGTAACGCAAAAACTTCGTGAAAAATGGCAAGCCAATGAACTCCCCATTTTGTTATTAACAGCTAAAAATCAAGTCGCTGACTTGGTAACAGGATTAGAAGTTGGTGCTAATGATTATTTAACCAAACCAATTTCCAAAGATGAATTATTAGCACGTCTGAAAACCCATTTAAATCTCAAAAATTTGATACAGGATAATTTACGTCTTAGTGCCGAATTAGACGTCACGCGCCGAATACAACAAATGTTGTTGCCAAAGGAAAAAGAATTAGAAAAAATCACCAACTTAGAAATATCTGGTTTTATGGAACCAGCAGAAGAAGTTGGCGGCGATTATTATGATGTCCTTGAACATAATGGACGTTTCCTCTTTTGCATTGGAGATGCTACTGGACATGGACTTGAGAGCGGAATGTTGGCACTTATGACACAGGCAGCAGTATGCACTTTGTTGCAAAATGAAGAAAAAGATTATAGTAAATTTCTTAATAGTATCAATGGGATGATTTATAAAAATGTGCAAGAACGTCTTTCCGTTGAGAAAAATTTGACACTTTCTATATTAGAATATGAACCTAATTTAGAAGAACACAAGAGTATTTTACGAGTCAGTGGCCATCATGAAGAGATGATTGTTATGCGACAAACGGGGTTGGAACTAATAGACACTAGTGATTTAGGCTGTCCTGTGGGTTTTATAGACGATATAACAGATTATGTAGCTCAAAAGGAAGTGCCATTGAATCAAGGAGATGTGGTGGTTTTATACACTGATGGCATTACCGAAGCAGAAAATATGGAAAGAGAAGAATATGGCATGGATAGGCTTTGTGAAGTAATTAAACAACATTGGCAAGAATCAGCAAAAGCATTAAAACAATTAATAATTGATGATGTTGTAGCCTACATTGGACAGCAACAAGTGTTTGATGATATTACTGTGTTAGTGTTAAAGCAAAAATAAGTTAGGACTTACGCATTACGAATTGTTTTATTTTCTCCTTGGAGTCCAAAGCTTTAACTTTGGACTCTAAGTCGAATGTGTAAGTCCTAAAATGTTAAAATCTTCATCTATACCTTCTTAATTCAACAATTAATAAAAATCAACCCAATCCAACCAATGACAGATTTAAAAGAACCATTTGATGAAACTGCAAAAGCGTTTTATTATAATCTCTTTAAAAATTGGGGACTTGAGGTAGAAACTGAACGACAAGTTTTTTCTCGCGCACGTAGTATTGATTTGGTAGTTTCGTTAAATGAGATTAACCGTGAGAAATTACAAAATACCGTGTTTTCCCATTTTAAATTGCTTAATTCCCTTGAACTTAAAGGTCTGAATGATCCACTTACCCTAGCTGAGCATAATCGAATTATCATGCGAGCTTGGGCTCTTTCGGCTAATGATGATAAGAAATCCACTATCTCTCCGCACCAAATGACGGTGACAATAGTTTGTGTTACCCGCCCAGATAAAATTTTAACTCAAATGAAAAAAGAGTTAAAATTCAGGAGAGTAGAAGCGGGTATTTATCATTGTAAAGAGGTGCTAGAAAAATGGATAATTTGTCCCAGTGAATTGGCGTTGATACCGAAAAATTATCCCTTATTGCCATTAGCACGAGGTAAGAGATTAGAAAGATTCATTTCTTTGTGTGTGCGTGAAGAAATGAATGATTATCTTAGATTGATCTTAGATGTTGGATTAAGCACAGATCCAGAAGTGATTTGGCGTAAAATTTTGGAGATGAAACAAATGAAACCAGTGATACATGAGGAAACTTGGCCAATTATTGACCAGTTTTTCCAAGAAATGCCTGAAGCAATTGGTAAATTGCCGACTTTTCAACAAGCTTTAGATGCTAGTCTAAAACAAGGGATGCAGCAAGGTATGCAGCAAGGGATTCAGCAAGGGATTCAGCAAGGGATGCAGCAAGGTATGCAGCAAGGTATGCAGCAAGGTGTTCAGCATATTGTGCTTCGTCAATTACAACGAAAATTTAACCAAGTACCAAATAATCTGGTGCAAAAAATTAAGGCTAATTCTGATCTGGAACAATTAGATAATTTGCTTGATCAGATTATTGTTGCTAAAGATTTAAGTGATATTGATTGGGATTTTAAGAATGGTGCATAAACTCAAGTTTTGAGTAATCAGACCTCCGAGGTTTTTAAAACCTCGGAGGTCTTTTTTTTCAAGCGGTTTTTTGAATTAAAAAAATGTTAAAATATTTGTCTATACTATCCTAATTCAACCAATTAATGAAAACCAACCCAAGCAATGACAGATTTAAAAGAACCATTTGATGAAACTGCAAAAGCGTTTTATTATAATCTCTTTAAAAATTGGGGACTTGAGGTA
>JALWSU010000263.1 GCA_026993485.1 Thiotrichaceae bacterium
GAGCAAGGATTAAATGATTTCTCTTTGGAAGATGTAAACAGTTTAATTGAGCTAGAAACTTTATGGGCAGGTTTCATCGAGGCGGAAAAGAATGGGAATAAAACCATGTGTCAGAATTATGAGAGTAAAGTTAAGCAATTTTTAAATAATTCCTCATTGGCATTGAATAGCGCAGGTGATTTTTTAAGGCAACGCTTTTATGAGGGAAAAAAAGAGGAAATCATGGAGATATTAACAGCACTCAAGGCAGGAGAGCGTTTAGGTTTAAAAATTAAATTTGTTCGTAACTGATGGAGTGCAAGGTAAGCTTGCACTCCGATCAATATATAGCACTACCCGTTTGTATAAAATACAGCGTACCAACCTGCCAGGTTTTTAAAACCTGGCAGGTTTGTACTTAACTAAATCGGTAACGCTATATATTGCTAAGAAAAACCTCCGATGCTTAGGAGGTTTTATTTTAACTTAGAGGTAATCAAAACAATGGGATGGTTTAGCAGCATATGCAGTGGAATTTCATCTTTTGTATCCAAAGCAGTTAGCGTAGTCAGTAGTGCAGTAAAAACCGTAGGAGGCTTTATCGCCGATACGGCGACTAAGTTTTTAAACACCATTGGCACGATTGAAAAAATTAGCTTGGTTGTCAAAGTCTTAGAAACCATAGCTAAAGGATTGGGGATTATTCAGGAAGAAGAAAATGTTGAAGAACTGGGCGATAAAGCCATGAAGGCGAATAAAAAACCAGAGGATTTCGATAGCATTAATGAATACATAGCCTATTTGCGACAGGAAATTCGTTCCTCACCAGATGAATTAGAACAGTTGCAGCCAGAGGAACGTTTAGCTAGACATGCTATAGGTTCTGTATTATTGTCAAAAGCTATAGAAGAAAAACGCTCTATGGAAATCCCAGTAGATTTTTGGAAAGCAACAGTTGAGAAAGGCTTAACTGCGAAAGAAATAGATGAATTTATTCAACAGTTCAAACAGGATGGCATAGAGCCAAAAGATTTTGTAAAATATTTGAAGAGGGAAGTTACAGGAAAACAGGAAGATAAAATTGACCACTCCTTAGTAACAGCCTATAAGCGATTAGAGCCAAAACTGGACGAAATAGAGATTGAAGAAAAGGTGGTTGAACTACAACGACATGAATAAATATATTTTATACCTGATTAATGGCAAAATACAGGTTTATCAGGTAACTGATGCTCCAAGATTGCTAAGTTGGGAGGGAGAAGAATGGCTTGAATATAGTGCGAATTTTTGGGAACGGTTTAAGGAGAAAATAGATTATCAAGATGAGCCATTAAGCTTGATTATAATCAGCGATGAAGAATTGAACATTCCAGAAGAAATTCAAATTGCCAAACAAAGTGCCTTTGAGGATGTACCGATTTTAACACAGTATCCGCAAACTGAAATTATTAGCCTACCTAAGATTAAACCAAATCCAAAGCAAGTCATTAAAAAACAACAGCATATAAAAACCCTTTTGGATTATTATCTTGAAAAGACTAATGTGAGAAGGGCATGATAATCAGATTTTCGAGGTGTTTAAATAAAACTTCGTTGGCTTAGATTGATTTTTTACTTAAAAAGGCAATATTTTAGGACTTGGAGTCCAAAGCTTTAGCTTTGGCCTCCAAGTACTATAAAGATTTTGCTATAAACCTCCGAGGTTTTGAAAACCTCGGAGGTTTGGACATTCTAGTTCAATTAGTTAATTAATCTCAGCTCATCAGAATCGCTCAATTTAGGTTATAATAAGTGCCATGATGCCTAAGAGATTAATTCACCACCATAACTATCCCATTCAAAAACGCCACGATGATAAAAATCGCTTTGAGTGGAGAAAATCTTTCCAAATTTGCCATTTGTTCTTGGATTCGAGTTTTTATTGATTGTTCAAGATAACTGCCTATTTTAGCTCCATAATATCCTCCCAAAATGACAGCAGGTGCTGTAAAAGCCAACATTTCCCATCTGATGCCACCTAAACTGATATGAAAGAAAAAACCAAAAATGGAACAGATAGCCAGTAACGCAACCCCGGTGGCAATAGCAGATTCTATACGAATATGATGCACAAATAATAACCAAAGCGCAACGACTTCACCAATGGCTATAGAAACCCAAGCGTTGATAATGCCACCTAAAAAACAAACTATAATAAATAATATATCCTCAGGCCACTTTGTTGGGCGTAGTTGTTCGGCATGATTTTTAGCCCCATATTTCATTTCAAGCAGTATGACTATCCCGGTGATAATAGAGACGATGCCAAAGCTTTTTTTGATCATCACATTGGAGGGATGCCAAACATAGGTGCCAAGCACCATACCGGCCACACTACCCACCGCAGCCAACAGCAATGCTTTACTCATAATGGCTCGCCATGACCATCCCAAAGAACCGGAGGTCATTCCAAACGCTTGAGTAGCAAGGCTGAGTTTGAGGGCTTCTAGTGAGGTGAGTCCATAGCCAAAAATAAAAAGCGGCACAAATAAAAATCCCCCTCCGATGGCTGTGGCATTAGCAAAAATGGCCGCTAAAAAAGCAATTGGAAAAATAACCCACTGCTCGCCAATCAATTCAAATGGCGCAGGAAAAAATAAAACTAATACCAATAACCAAAGACTAATGACCGCAAACAGTCTGCGTTTGCATTCTTTTATTAGCAAAGTAACCATAATCCGATTTTTGTTCTCGTTTTCCTCGTTTCCACGCTCCAGCGCACTCTTTTACAATACATAACTATTTAAAGATTTGATTTAACTAGTGTAGATTTGTTAATTTTGTCAGTACGCTTCGCTTACTGACAAATTTTACTGGTGTATAAGAGAGTGCGCTCCAGCGTGGGAACGATAATAGTTATTAGCCTACCATAAGATTAAACCAAATCCAAAGCAAGTCATTAAAAAACAACAGCATATAAAAAACCTTTTGGATTATTATCTTGAAAAAACTAATGTGAGAAGGGCATGATAATTAGATTTTCGAAGTGTTTAAATAAAACTTCGTTGGCTTAGATTGATTTTTTACTTAAAAAGGCAATATTTTAGGACTTGGAGCACCAAAGCTAAAGCTTTGGACTCCAAGTTAAAGATTTTGCTATAAACCTCCGAGGTTTTGAAAACCTCGGAGGTTTGGACAAAAGCTTTGAACTCCAAGGAAAAACTAAAAAAATTATTTTGTCACTGCGTAAGTCTTAAATTATATATCGTTTATGCTTTTAAATTCATCAAATAATGATAAAAAATGGATGCGTGTTGCTTTAGAACTTGCTGAATTTGCGGCAGTTCAAGGTGAAATTCCAGTTGGTGCTGTTGTGGTAAAAAATAATAAATGTATTGCTAAAGGTTGGAATCAGCCCATTTTAAAAAATGATCCTACTGCTCATGCTGAAATTGTTGCGCTACGTCAGGCTGCTGATTATTTACAGAATTATCGCTTGATTGGTACGACTTTATATGTCACATTGGAGCCTTGTGTAATGTGTGCGGGGGCGATTATTCAGGCACGAGTTCAGCGCGTGGTTTTTGGGAGTTATGATGAAAAATTCGGGGCGGCGGGTAGTCGTTTTGATATTTTAAGAGATACTCGGCATAATCATCAAGTGGAATGTGTTAGTAGAGTATTGGCTGATGAATGTGGGGAATATTTGAGAGGTTTTTTTAGAAATCGGCGTAATTGTTGTAATTGTTAAACTTGACACTGTGTGCAATTAAGAATAAATTTAAACAATTGAAATTTATTAATACGCGGATATTTTTTATGAAAACAAGTAGACGATTATTTATTTTGATTAATATCGTTTTGTTAGCACTCATCAGTATTGCTAAGGCTGAAGTCAGTACCTTTGCTAAGGGTTTAAACAGCCCTACAGGTTTAGCTTTTCATCCAAGTGGTAATATATTATATGTGAAAAGTGGTACAACGGGCAAATTGTGGGCGATTTCAATTAATAGTGATGGAACGGCTGGTAAGATTCAGGTACGTGCGAGTGATTTTTTGCCTAATATGCAGATTGTGTTTGATGCGATGGGTAATCTTTATGGCTTGGGGAGTGAATATATTTATCGTCTAAATGTGGTGGGAAAAATTGAGAAAATGAAGATAGGTGATTCGCTAAGTACTGGTATTACGGTGGAAATTCCAGGACTTGCGTCAAATAAAGTCTTTTTCTCACTTAAAGACAATGCTGCTATTGATTGGATATATATAGATAGATTTTTAGGTAAATCAAAGTCTCATTTTCTTAGAAGTTGTGGTATTTTTCGCTTTCTTATGTATCGTCAAAAGTTTGCTGATATTATTGGAACTTATGATAAATATTTGGTGAAAATTGTTGATGGGGCTTGTAAAATTTTATTAAAGGGTTTTGTGCAGCCTAATGGTATTGCTGAGGATGAATTAGGTAATCTTTATGTGGCTGATACGGGTGCTGGTACAATTACGCAATTAACGCCAGAGGGTAAATCCTTAGTTATAGCTACTGGACTTTCATCACCAACAGGTTTGGCTTATTATCCCAATAGCCGTTTGTTGTTCGTTTCTGAAACTGGAAAAGGACAAATTAGTGCGGTTAATTTGGATAAGATTATTTGCATAGCAAAACTCACTTATGCGAAAAATCCTGTTACGCTTCATTGGGTTGTTTTTCCCACGCCTTGTGATGTGCCTACGGGTTGGGTGATTTCATCTCAAAAACCAAGGGGTTTTAAATTGATTGTCGAAGCAAAATGCAAGGGATGTAGTAAAGATAGCAACTCATCTAAGGCGAAGTCTTCGGTTGAGTTTTTGCGTACTCTGGTTAAATAACTGATGTGACGCACTCTTGTTCCTACGCTCCAGCGCACTCCTTTATACATAAGTTTTGAAATAATTTATTTCATTGCGTTTCATAATTAAACGCCTCTTTGGGCAACCACAAGGGATTGCCCCTACATCATTGTTTGTAGGGGCAATCCCTTGTGGTTGCCCTTATGTATAAG
>JALWSU010000264.1 GCA_026993485.1 Thiotrichaceae bacterium
CCAAAGAACGCCGATTGCGACTCCGAGAGCATTGGGAGAACATTTGTTCATGGATTTTTCCTCCGTATGTTAAATAAAAAAAATATTTGCATCCATTGTCTGAACCTTGATTTTAAGGGATTAAAAGGATTTACAGGATTATTGCTGCTTAGTACCGATTGATAAAACAATCCTTACCATCCTTATAATCCTTTGTAATCAAGGTTCTGACAATGGAAACCATTTTTTGATTTTGCAACACCTCTATTGTAGGGGAAATCGGTTGCCCTGAGTAATTACCATTTTTTTAATCCATTTTTTCAAACCACCCAACTTCGAGCATTCCAAAACCTTTGCATCCAGGGCCCCTCATCCCTATTCCAATCATATAAAGTCCAAATTTTTAACCAAATACATTTCATCATCCTACTCAGATTTTGAAATAAGATTTATGTATAATGACACAATTGGATTTTAGTTTACCATAAAATGATAATTGAATTATGAGGTTTAACATGAAACAAGAATTTAACGTGGTAATAGAACAAGATAGCGAAGGTTACTTTGTGGCTTCTGTGCCAGCATTACATGGCTGCCATACTCAAGCAAAATCTTTAGATGAACTAATGCAACGCATTAAAGAAGCTATTTTGCTTTGTTTAGAAGTAAGACCTGGTTTACTTGGAAAAATCCTACGCGATTGTGAAATGACAAGAAATGAATTTATTTCTTTGTTATAACAACTGATAGAAATAAATGCTTACAAAATAAGGGAAATTTGGCAATGATTTGATATATAGTAGAGAAATTTAATTAATTTATCTACCAGATAAAATAGTTTTATATAAAAAGCAAAAATTATAAAAAAAACAATTTACTTACAGAAACCAAGTCCAAACCTCCGAGGTTTTCAAAACCTCGGAGGTTTTTTACTGCTAAAATTTGTCTCAACCCACCCAACTCCTAGCATTCCAAAACATTTGCATCCAAGGCCCTTCATCCCTATCCCAATCATCAGGCAACCATGAATATTGATGACTCAAGAATATCCTTTCTGGATGTGGCATCATAATCGTAAATCTACCATCTGGTGTTGTCAATCCTGTAATCCCTGAAATTGATCCATTTGGGTTGGCTGGATAGGATTCGGTTACTATTCCCGCATTATCAATATAGTGTAAGGCAACTATTTCATTTGGAACATTTTGCTCTATTCGCCCTTCTGCATGTGAGACTACAATTGGTAAACGCGAGCCTGCCATATTTTTCAAAAAAATTGAGGGCGATTCGGGGATTTCTACCATTACTAACCGCGCCTCGAATTGTTCCGATTTATTACGTACAAAGTTTGGCCAATTATTCGCTCCAGGAATTAAATCACGCAGTTGTGCCATCATTTGGCAGCCATTACAAACCCCTAATGCAAAGGTATCAGGGCGTTGGAAAAAGGCGGCAAATTCATCATAAGCTCTAGTATTAAACAGAATAGATTTTGCCCAGCCGCTACCTGCTCCTAATACGTCTCCATAGGAAAAGCCGCCGCAAGCTGCTAAACCTTGAAAATCTTTTAAGCTAACTCTTCCACTTAAAATATCGCTGCTATGGACATCAACACAAGAAAATCCTGCTTTATCAAATGCTGCTGCCATTTCTAATTGCCCATTAATTCCTTGCTCGCGCAAAATCGCAATTCGTGGTTTTGAATTTCCAACAATCGCAGGCATTCCAAAATCATAAGTACAATGAACAGATAATCCTTTGTCATTGGTATTTAATAAAGCATCATATTCTTGTTGAGCGCATTCTGGATTGTCGCGTAAGCTTTGCATTTGATAACTGGTTTCGCTCCATGCCCTTTGTAGGCTAGTTCTTTGGGAACTAAAAACTAGTTCGTCATTTTGATAAAAATTCAGTTTGTCATTATTAGTTGTTTGCCCTAATACATGAATATGATTAATTAAATCAGTGTGTTGCCTAAAATAATTTTGGACTGCAACAAAGTCGCGGCGTTGAACTTCTATAACCGCGCCCAATTCTTCGTTAAACAAACTAGCGAAAATGTCTACGCTTAAACTGTCAAAATCCAATTCTAAACCGCAATGTCCAGCAAATGCCATTTCACACAATGTTGTGAATAATCCTCCATCAGATCGATCATGATAGGCTAAGATTTTTCCTTGCCGATTTAAGGCTTGAATGGCATAAAAAAAGTCTTTTAAGTCTTTGGGATTATTTACATCTGGAACGGAATCACCTAGTTGATTATAAACTTGTGCTAAAGCTGATGCGCCTAGACGATTTTTGCCTCTGCCTAAGTCTATTAATAATAGAACTGTATCCCCGCCATGCAATGCTGGGGTTAGATTCTTGTTTATATCTGAAACTCGTGCAAAGGCAGATATAATCAAAGATAGTGGAGAGGTTACCGATTTGCCATCCCATGCGGTTCGCATAGACAGGGAATCTTTGCCTACTGGAATATTAATTCCCAGTTGTGGGCATAATTCCATTCCTACAGCTTTGACCGTATCAAATAAAGCCGCATCTTCACCTGCTTCTCCGCAAGCTGCCATCCAGTTTGCCGACAAGACAATATCACTAATTTTCTCTATAGAAGCAGATGCAATATTTGTTATCGCCTCACCAATTGCCATGCGTCCAGATGCTGGGGCATTTATTAATGCTAAGGGACTACGTTCACCAATTGCCATCGCTTCACCTGTAGAACTGCCATAACTAGTTGCTGTCACAGCGCAATCAGCTACAGGTACTTGCCAAGCTCCAACCATTTGATCTCGCACGACTAATCCACCAACACTGCGATCACCAATCGTGATTAAAAAGCTTTTACTCGCAACCGTTGGTAAATGTAAAACTCGCAAAGCTGCTTCTTCTAAGTTGATATTTGCCAGTTCCAAAGCTTTAGAAGAATATGTTACATGTTCAACAATGCGTCGCATTTTCGGCGGTTTTCCTAGCAAAACTGATAGGGGCATATCAATTAAGGTTTGATTTCCATCATCAAAAAGTTGCAAATTTGGTGCTTTAGTGGTTTCGCCAACAATAGCATAAGGGCAACGTTCGCGTTTACATAAAGCTTCAAATATTGCCAAACTTTCCTTATGAATACCAAGCACATACCGCTCTTGGGCTTCATTTGACCAAATTTCCATTGGCGATAAACTCGGATCAGCTAAAGGAATGGCACTTAATTTAAATATTCCTCCACATCCACTATCATTAACCAATTCTGGTAAAGCATTAGATAGTCCACCAGCACCGACATCGTGTAAGGATAGTATCGGATTTTCCGCTCCCATACGCCAACAAGCATCAATTACTTCTTGACATCGCCGCTGCATTTCTGGATTTCCGCGCTGTACGGATGCAAAATCTAAATCTTCGCTACTTTGTCCTGCTGCTACTGAAGATGCCGCTCCTCCGCCTAAACCAATCAACATTGCTGGTCCGCCTAATACTATTAATAAGCTTTCTGGGGGAATTTGTTGCTTTTCTACATGCTCTGGACGAATATTGCCTAAACCTCCTGCTAACATAATCGGTTTATGATAACCACGCCGCCGTCCCTGTACATCATCCAATTCAAAACTTCTAAAATAGCCGCAAATCGCTGGACGACCAAATTCATTATTAAATGCACTCGCTCCAATTGGGGCTTCTAACATAATTTCTAATGCCGTTGCCATGCGTGACGGTGTTTCATAAGGAGTTTCCCACGGCTGCGGCGCATTAGGAATCCGCAAATGTGAAACTGAAAATCCAGTTAAGCCAGCTTTAGGTTTAGCACCACGCCCTGTCGCACCTTCATCACGAATTTCTCCGCCTGAACCAGTAGCCGCTCCAGGAAATGGCGAAATCGCTGTAGGATGATTATGCGTTTCTACTTTCATCAAAATCTCAGTATCTTCTTCAACATAAGTATAATTATGTGTAGCAGTATCAGCTAAAAATCGCTTAGTCTTAAAACCTTTCATCACTGCCGAATTATCATGATAAGCAGAAATAACTTGCCCAGGATAAGTTTCAAAAGTATTCCGTATCATTTGGAATAATGAACGCGATTCTTTTTGTCCATCAATTACCCATTCGGCATTAAAAATTTTATGCCGACAATGCTCAGAATTTGCTTGAGCAAACATCATTAATTCAACATCGGTAGGATTACGTTTTAATTCCTGAAAATTTTTAACTAAATACTTAATTTCATCATCTGATAAAGCCAGCCCTTGCTCTTTATTCGCTTCAATTAGGGCTTTTTCACCCTGTTCTAATAAATTAATCGTCCGTAAAGGGCGAGGAGCAGCTAGACTAAAAATAGCTTTGTCAGCTTCATCAATATCTGATAATACTATCTCAGTCATACGATCATGAATTTGGCTAATTTCAGACTGATTCAAAGCAATATTGCTATGCCATAAAACCCCACGCTCGATTCTTTTTACAGCTAATAATCCAGAAACTTGTGCAATATCAGTAGCTTTACTTGACCAAGGCGAAATAGTACTGGGGCGAGGAATGACGACAAGAGTAAAATCTTGATTAAGAATTTCTTGATGCTGAGACAGTTCAGGCAATAAAGCGCACAAATGAGACTCCTCTGTTTCAGACAAAGGGCGTTCAAGTTCAACAAAATATAAGAACTGTGCTTTAAGAACGGTTAAATTAGGATTAGTTTCTAAAAACTTATCACGACGAAAAGCAGAAACAGCGGAACTGCCTATATAATACATAAATACCTCAATTTTAATTTTAAGGATTTTGAATGAAAAATAGTTTAGTTGATAAAATTTTAACTTTACCACAATATTTTATTCCACAACATATATTATCGCGGCTAATATTGAAATTAACCCGTTTAGAAATGGGCTGGCTTACCCATTGGGTAATTAGGCGTTTTATTAAATTTTATGGAGTGGATATGAGTATTGCCCAATCATCTGATGTATCCCATTATGCT
>JALWSU010000265.1 GCA_026993485.1 Thiotrichaceae bacterium
GTTAATCAGTTAATCAAAGAAATCACAGTTCAGACAATTTCTCAGTTATTATAATTCCAACTCACACAAATCCGAAATCACACAATCTTCACACTTAGGCTGACGCGCAACACAAACATAACGCCCATGCAAAATCAACCAATGATGAGCATTTCGCTTATACACATCAGGCACACTCTTTAACAAACGCTTTTCAACCTCTACCACATTCTTACCCCTTGCCAAACCAGTGCGATTAGCCACCCGAAAAATATGAGTATCAACAGCAATAGTCGGCTCACCAAAAGCCGTATTTAAAATCACACTAGCCGTTTTTCGCCCCACTCCGGGCAAAGCTTCTAAAGCAGAACGCTGATTAGGCACTTTACCACCATGCCGCTTAATTAATAATTCACAAGTTTTAATAATATTACGCGCTTTAGTATTAAACAAACCAATACTCTTAATATAACCCCGCAAAGCATCTTCACCTAAATCCAATAAAGCAGCAGGCGTATTAGCAACTTTAAACAAAGAAGCAGTAGCTTTATTAACACTTTTATCAGTTGCCTGAGCAGATAACATCACTGCAATTAAAAGTTCAAAATTAGAATTATAAATCAGTTCAGTACTAGGCTTAGGATTTTGCGCCTGTAAACGGGAAAATAGGGTGTAACGTTGTTGTTTATTCATTGAAATTAATTTTTGGGTTTGTCAAGCCAAAAAAACTTGATAGTCGAGTTTAATATTCTCGTTTTTCTCGTTCCCACGCTGGAGCGCACTCTCTTATACATAATTGTTTAAATAATTGATTTAATTGCGTTTAATCCTTAAACGCCAGGGCAACCACAATGAATTGCCCCAACATGTAGGGGCAATCCCTATATTGTGAGTGTGCTGGAGCGTGGGAATGAAAGTAAAATTTTTGAGCTAAGTAAGCGTAGTTAAGTAAGCGTAGCTAAATTTAAAGAAACTGACTGATATGACCTACAGTTATTGACGAAGTTACGTTTTTTTAGCTTCCTTGCTCTCAAATACTTTCTTCATTGATTTGACAATTTGTTTGCGTATATCTCTTAAGCGGGGCTTTTCTGCTTCTGAAAACGGTAAGGGGCGACAAGCTTGCATCGCATGTAAGCCTACACGCGCTGTCATTACGCCACTGCCTAAACCTTGCGCTGCTTGGGCTGACATCACCGAAAGTATCGAACCTCCCATAATTTCAGCCATACTATCTGCAACCATTTCGCTGACATCGGCATAAATTAAGTTTTGTAAGACACTACTAATCAGGGCAATTGAGCCAAGAAAACCTGGGCGGCTACCATATAATGTGGAAATATCTCTAATCATACGGGTGTTACGCCACAGTGTTAGTAGCGTATCTAAAATCGCAAATTGACTAATCATCACCATCAATGCAGTTTCTTTGGAGCGTTGGATTACAATTTGCTTAGCTTGTAAATCCATTTCTTTCATAACGTGAGTGGAAAATAATTGGCAAACTTCACGATCATGGTGGCTGTCATTCAGAATATCGTAAAAATTTTTCAGACGTGGTTTTATGTCGGGGCGATTTTGGTAAAATTTGGCGATTTTATTTGTGTAAGGAATCGCGCCACCATAACCATTATTTGCCATTATCTCTTTGCCTTCTTTTTGAAAGGCTGAGACGCTGCGTAGCCTAACGATATTCTCATAAGCTCGCCTAGTTAGTACCAGAATTGAGCCACTGATGAACAGAATCAGAATTAAAAACAGGCTGCCTAGAAATAAACTACTGCTATATTGTTCAGCAAGAAATTGGTAAGTATCTACCAATAACATCAATCCCAATAATACGCCAAATGATCCAGCCAACCATAGCCAAGCAGGATGAGCTTTCGGCGGCGATTCCAAAAATTGTGGAATGTTAGGCGCATTCTCTGTCTCAGTCTGATCGGTTTGGGGTTCTAGTTCGCTATCGTCTGGCAAAATCATTGGAACTGTATAATCCAATGTGATTGTTGCCTCTTCTTCTGCAATAGTTTCTACCTTATCTAAGTCAAAATAGGTAGGCATTCTCATTGTTGCTGTAGTCATTAAAATTTATCTCCAATTAAAAATTCCAATGCGCGATCAAGACGTATATGAGGTAGTCCACTGCCCTTGCTTTGTATATTAGCTAAACGCGGCGGTTTAAATTCAACAAAATGAAACCGTTCATTAACCCATTCTTCAGGTCTTGGAACTTCTGCTGGTATTTCTCCCGGAAATAGGGCGATAGGTTTATCGCCTTCAACTGGCATTCCTTTAATACAAGAGATTTTTTTACCTTTATAGGTGGTGTAAGCTGCTTGGGTACATTTGACAGATGCTAGTGCTAATGTTTCAGTACGCACACCTTCAAAAATAGCGTTATTATGAGATTTAGCCAACATCTGCCGAAGAAAACTTTCTAAATGGGGCAATTGATCAGGTGTAACATGATCAGCTTTGGTAGCCGCAAACAGTATTTTATCAATTTTCAGATTACCAAAGAGTTTATTAATTAATCCCGTTTTACCATAGTTAAAACTTTTTAACACCATATTAATGGCATCACGCATATCGACAAAAGTTGGATACCCCATATTTAAAGCTGTTAGTACATCTGCGAGTATAATTTGACGATCAAAGCTGGAAAAATGCTCTTGATAGAATTTTTTGACGAGATGTGTTTTATAATACTCATAACGTTTTTTCATCTCTGCAAAGAGACTATTCTTATTTTCAGTGTTTTCTGGGATTTTAAGCAAAGGGCAAAATTCTAACAAGGGCGCACCTTTTAAGTCTCCGGGCATAGTAAATCTCCCCGGCTGCAATAGACTTAAGTTATATTTCTGCTTACATTCATACAAAAAATCCGTAAAAAGTGCAGCAGCTTGACGCATAGTAGCCTCATCCGCATCACTAGCAGGATCAATGCTATCAAGAAAAGCTCGCCATTCTTCAGATAAAGACAGACGCGGCTCTTTTTCACAGGCAGTAGCAATTTGTGCAGACCATTGCTCATAACTGAGTTCCAGCAAGGGTAAATCTAATAACCATTCCCCTGGATAGTCAATAATATCCACATACAAAGTGCTAATCGGATTAACTGTTTTTAATAACGGGTTATTATTGAGATAGCGAATAGCTAATCTAATTTCGCTAATCCCGCTGGTTCTCTCAGGCCATACGGGGGGGTCGCTACATAATTGTTCTATCGCTAAATCATAGCGAAATGATGGGATGTGCATATCAGGCTGCGGAATGGCTTTAGTGCCACGCAAGCGTCCAGTACTAACTATTTGAAAAAACGGCAAATGTGTGCCTTTTAGTCCATGTAATAATTGATGCACCAATGAGGTGATAAACACGGTTTTACCACTGCGACTTAATCCAGTAACAGCCAATTTAACTTGTCTATCAAAAGAACGATTAATTTTCTCACTGAGATGTTTTCGAGAAGTCCATTTGGCGGCCAATGCGCTGTATTCTCCTGTTTGTTATAAGAAATAATACCTAGATACAATAACATAATTATTGTTATTCATTTTAATAGTTGTTGAGTCACAACTCAAGGTTTACTGCCGTTAAGGTTAAGCCTTAAATCAGACCTCCGAGGAGAATAATACCTCGGAGGTCGTTGTATCTATAACCTCCGAGGTATTGCTCTCCTCGGAGGTTTTTCGGCAGTGAAGCGGGTACTTTCACAATTCAGATTATTTTAATACTTCCTTCAAGGCTTCTATGAGTTCATCAACTTGAGATTTATCATGTAAGGCTGATAAAGTTATTCTTAAACGTGCAGTTCCTTGTGGAACTGTTGGCGGGCGAATCGCTGTTACAAGAATTTGGCGTTCATATAATGCCGAACTCACTGCTAAGGCGGTTTCGGAACTGCCTAAAATAATGGGTTGTATTGGTGTCATTGAGGGCATTAATGGTAAATCGGCAGCGGATTGGCGAAAGTATTTAATCAGTTCGTGTAAATGTTGTCGTCGCCAAGTTTCTTCTTCAGCTACAATTAAACTTGCCCGCACGGCTTCTGCAATAGCAGGTGGTAGGGCTGTAGTATAAATATAGCTGCGGGCAGTTTGGATTAATGTTTCAATTAGTAATTCGCTGCCAGCGACAAAGGCTCCAAACACGCCAAAGGCTTTGCCCAATGTACCCATTAAGATTGGTATCTCATTTTCTCCTAGTTCGTATTTTTCTAATGTGCCACGCCCTGTATCTCCTAATACGCCTAATCCATGTGCGTCGTCAACCATTATCCAAGCTTGATAAGTTTTTGCTATTTCTACCATTTTTGGTAGAGGTGCCAAATCGCCATCCATGCTAAATACGCCATCTGTGATAATTAATTTGTGCTGTGCTTGCGATTGTTTTAATAATTGTCCTAATTTTTGCATGTGATTGTGTGGATAACGCTCAAGTTTGGCGCGTGATAATAGGGCAGCATCAACTAATGAGGCGTGATTAAGTTTGTCTAAAAATACAGCATCATGCCGCCCCAATAAACTTGTAACTATACCAAGATTTGCCATATAGCCTGTTGAAAAGACTAAAGCCCGCTCGCGCCCAGTGTAGGTAGCTAGTTCGGTTTCTAGCTGGTGATGTGCTAGAGAATGCCCAGTGACTAAATGTGATGCGCCGCTACCGACTGCATATTTTTCAGCACCTTGTTGTAGGGCGGATTTTATACGGGGATGACTGGCTAAGCCTAGATAATCGTTGCTACAAAAGGCTAAATAGTTTTGTCCATCTATTTGTAAAATTGGAGTTTGGGGGTAGAAAGTGTCATGTATCTGCCGATAGCGATAAAGTGCTGCTTGTTGACGTTGTTTTAATAGAGATTGGAGATGAGCGTACATGTTATTTTCTGTTCAGATAAATAAATTCACTTAAAAACTTCTTTTTGGAAACTTCGGAGGTTTGATAG
>JALWSU010000266.1 GCA_026993485.1 Thiotrichaceae bacterium
ACAGTAAGTCATTGTTTGTAGGGGCAATCCCTTGTGGTTGCGAGGCGTTTCAGGATTAAACGCTATAAAATCAATTACTTAAATAGTTATGTATAAGAGAGTGCGCTGGAGCGTGGGAACGAGAAAACGAGAAAATGCTATTAATATTTGAAATAAAGGAATAACTAAAAAAAATGACAAATCCGAGTTAGTTTTGCAACAACTCGGATTCATTTTATTTAAGTACTTATCCCAATAATTGGATAATGGAATTGTTCACCTGCTAAAGCTTTAACTAAAGCAAAAACACCTAAAAGAATTAAAGTAGAATGGCAAATTGTAAAGTAAAGTATCATTATTACCCATAGATAAGGCGAATTATATCCACCAGCAAAGAAAACTACACTTACGACGAAAATCAATAGCAACCCAGCCCAAATACTTGCTGAAAAACTTTGTCTTAAATGACAACCAGCTAAAGGTGGAGAATTACTTTCATATTTAAAGTAAAGCCAGGTTAAAATTAAAAAGGCAATACCGGGAAGTAGTAACAGATTTAGGAGATAAAGAGATTCCGCTGTAACTGCTAAAGATTTGCCAGGAATTATTTTTTGTTCTCCAGTTTCTTGAATTTTATGACTCATAAATAACTCGAAATTATTTTACTTCAAAAAAATTACATACATTTTGACGGCATTATCCATTTCTGTCAATAAAAGCATATTAAGCTTGGCTGCTTTGATCAAATCCTCTTGAGAATGCGGTTTTTTCGTCAACAAAGATTTATATTTTTTCCAAATCCTTTGGATAACTCTCAATTGATTACGAATTGCGCTATTTCGAGTGCCTTGCAAGCCCAGCCCCAAATCGCCATTTAAAAGTCCCTGAAGTGTGCGATCAAATAGGGCAATGGTTTTTTGCAAATTCTCCTGGTTCTTCTTTGACTCAATATTGTTTGCGATTAACAAGAGTTCCTTTGTCATTTTTTGAGTCAGCATTCGTTGTTTACCAGCAAGATTGATTGTATGCCCTTGCGTCTGTTTCAAAATCAAAGTACTTTCTTGATCGTACATTTCAACCGCTTTATCCATTTCTGCTAGTAGCTGTAAATTTTGTCTGGCTACTTTTTTCAATAACGCCGAAGAAATTTTTCCTGCTAATGCGCTTTTTACCAATTTCTGAAATTGTTTCCATGTTCTTGCAACTTTAGTCAGTTGCTTTAAAATGGCAACATTTTTGGTTTTTATCAAACGCAACCTCTTGTTACCATTGCGTAATCCATCTAAAACCCATGCAAACTGAATACTCGTTTTATGAAGATTACGCTTATTTTCCTCAAAATTAATATCCTTAGCCATTAGCAGGATTTCTTTACACATTTTTTGAGTGAGCATTCGTTGCTTGCCAGCAAAATGGAGTAGTACACGCCACTCAAACTTGCTGGCAGCGTATGCGCTTGTAAAACTGAAATAACAGCTTATTAGTAATGTAACAAATAGACGATACTTAAAAGTTTTTATAGTCATCATTTAGATATTTAAGAAAATTAACTCACTTGATTATATAACTAATTTTAAAAGCTTTAATCACTTCTTTGAGGAGAATCATATTAAGTTTAGCTGCTTTTAGTAAATCTTTTTGAGAGTACTGACTCTTTTTGAGAATGGATTCATAATATAGCCACTGCTTTTTGACTTGTCTCCATTGAAAGCGGATAGCACCATTTCGGGTAAGCTGTAAACCCAGTGTAGCATCACCATGCAAAAATCCATCAAGTAGCTGTTGAAATAAAGCCATTGTTTTCTTGAGATGCGCTTGATTTTCCTCTGGTGCCACACCACTAAACACTAATAGCATTTCCTTAGTCATTTTCTGTGTTAGCATTCGTAGTTTGCCCGCTAAATTTAAGATATTTGCTTGATTTTTGCTCAGAGTAGGATAACTATCGTTTTCGTACATTATGACAGCTTGATTCATTTCTTCTAATAGCAGTAGATTTTGTCGAGCAAGCTGTTTTAATACGTCTTTAGATGTATCTCCCTGTAAAATTGTCTCGATTAATTGATGGAATTGATTCCATAGCTGCATAACTTTGTTGAGCTGTTGCAAAATTGCAGGATTATCGGTTTTAATAATCTTTAGTCTTTTGTCACCATTCAACAATCCTGTTAATACCCACTGAAAATCTTTAGCTGTATTTTCAAGATTTATCATATTTTGCTCAACTTCAATGCCTTGGATAATTAGGAGCATTTCCTTGCTCATTTTTTGAATGAGCATCCGTTGTTGCCCCGCCAAGTGAAGTATTGTACGCCATTCAAATACAGTTGCAGCATACGTTGTTGCATGAAAAGTATAAATTGTGATAACTAAGAAAATCCAATAAATTTGAGCAGATTTCATCTGAACTCCTATATTTGATTTCGATTTCAATTTCATTTTCTTATAGTTTGGACTATTTTTCAATACAAATTAAAATATTGTTAGTGCTACTATGGTATAAATATTGAATTATCAAGATATTAAGATTTATCTTGTGTCGCAACTAAACGAAATAAGCGTTTGGTTTGGTTTACACTGTAAAAATAAAGATTTCTCTAAAATCATATAAAATATGTTATATTAATCATAAAATAAATATCTTAAATATTTTTATATTACACGATTTGAGTTGTTTAACCATGCCTACACAAGAAAACCAAAAAATTTCTCCAAATTCCCAAAACTCAACTGGAGAATTTAATGATCAATATTACATGGCACGCGCTTTACGCTTAGCAGAACGGGGATTATGGAGTACAGATCCAAATCCTCGCGTTGGCTGTGTCATTGTGCGAGAGGGCGAAATCGTCGGCGAGGGCTGGCATCAAGTTGCAGGAGAGCCTCATGCTGAAATTCATGCCTTGCAAATGGCCAAAGAAAAGGCGGCTGGTGCAACTTGTTATGTCACCTTAGAGCCATGTTGTCATCAAGGAAAAACTCCACCGTGTACTGATGCCATTATTAAAGCAGGTATAAACCGCGTCGTCATAGCAATGACAGACCCGAATCCTTTAGTATCAAATCAAGGAGTAGAAATTTTATCTAAAGCAGGGATTGTAGTAGATACAGGCATTTTGAGCAGCGATGCCGAGCAATTAAATCCCGGATTTCTCATGCGGATGCGCCATAATCGTCCTTATATCCGCTGCAAATTAGGCATGAGTTTAGATGGACGCACAGCAATGGAATCTGGAGAAAGTCAATGGATTACCTCTTCAGATGCCCGTTATGATGTTCAATGTTTACGGGCGCGGAGTTCTGCAATCATGACAGGAGCTGGCACAATATTAGCCGATAATCCAAGATTGACAGTGCGTGAAGATGAACTATCTTCATGTCAATTACAATCTAAGACTGCACCTAAGCAACCTTTACGAGTAATAATTGACACCCATTTAAGTACCCCAGCAAATGCACGAATTTTAACTGATTCAGAAACAACGATAATTTTTACCGCATCAAATAGTAAATCCCCCATACCAATGCTAGAAAAAGCTGGAGCCACAGTTATTCATTTAGCAAATGGTGAAAGAGAAGTTGATTTAGTAGCCGCCTGTGAATTACTTGCCTCAGAATATGAAATCAATGAAATGCTGATGGAAACTGGGGCTACTTTAAGTGGCGCAATGCTACGTGCAGGTTTAATTGATGAAATGGTAATTTATATGGCACCTATATTAATGGGTAATAAAGCTCGTGGCTTATTTAATTTACCTCATATTGAACGCCTTAATCAGCATATTTCCTTAGATATTGAAGAAATACGCGCAGTTGGCTGTGATTGGCGTATTACGGCTCGCCCTATTTATAAGTGATTAGAGCTTTGGACTCCAAATTAATAAAATAACTTATTGTTTTATTTAGGTTAAAATATGTTTACAGGCATTATTCAAGCAGTAGGGCAAATTGCCCAAAAACAAGACATGGGTAGCGATGCCCGTATATATATACAAACAGGCACACTAGACATTAACAGCGTAGAACTAGGCGATAGTATAGCAGTTAATGGAGTATGTTTAACCGCAGTAACACTGCCCGGCGATGGATTTTGGGCAGATGTCTCAGGTGAAACACTAGCTCATACAACTTTAGGTGAACTAGTTGTCGGCAGCAAAGTCAATTTAGAAACCGCCCTCACGCCTCAAATGCACTTAGGTGGACATATTGTTAGTGGACATGTTGATGGCGTAGGCAGCGTTACACAATGTTATGACGACGGGCGTTCCATCCGATTACATATTCGCGCACCGACTGAACTCGCCAAATATATTGCCCAAAAAGGCTCAATTTGTATTGACGGCATTAGTTTAACCGTAAATTCCGTACAAGGTGCTGAATTTACACTCAATATTGTGCCACACACCTTGGCAATGACAAACTTAAATAAAGTCAAAGTTGGGCAACGGGTTAATTTAGAAGTAGATATTATTGCTCGTTATTTAGAGCGATTATTACTTGGTGAAGCCGCAGCGGCAGATAGTGGAATTGGCGAAGCCTTTTTGCAACGGCATGGTTTTGCTTAAAAAAATCATTGTTTTTTCTCGTTCCTACGCTCCAGCGTGGGAAAAACCTGGCAGGTTTGGTTTAATTATGACACTTGGTTTTTCGCAAAAAACCTGCCAGGTTTTTAAAACCTGGCAGGTTTGGTTTAATTATGACACTTGGTTTTTCGCAAAAAACCTGCCAGGTTTTTAAAACCTGGCAGGTTTGGTTTAATTATGACGCTTGGTTTTCCGCAAAAAACCTGCCAGGTTTTTAAAACCTGGCAGGTTTGGTTTAATTATGACGCTTGGTTTTCCGCAAAAAACCTGCCAGGTTTTTAAAACCTGGCAGGTTTGGTTTAATTATGACGCTTGGT